>JAGHAD010000140.1 GCA_021161685.1 Thermoplasmata archaeon
AGAGAAACGAGGTTAACTTTCAAACATAAAGATAATGAGAATCCAGCCATAAGAAATGAGAGCGGGGGTTATAAATACCCGGCGCCTCCAATAGCTGAAATAGTGACAATATCTCCCGGTGATAACCTTGGATATAATGATTATACATACTCCCCAAGCGAGAGAGAAGCTTACTGCAACAACATCTTCCACTGGGCTGATATCAGCTATAAGGATGATGTCCTAACGATAAGAGGAAAGTCGTACGATCCAAGACCATATGGGTGCATTACGAGCATACACGTGTGGATAAAGGATAGTAATGGGAAAACCGTTTTCTCTGCATGGAGAAACAACACGGAGATGTACTTTGAAGGAGAATGGACAACTGGAGAAAGGAAATTGCTTTACAGGGGAGGCGCTCTTTATTACATGCCAAATGACTTCGAAAGAGAGATACTTTGGGCATCAAACGGTAAGCTCAGGGGAATAGAGGATGTTGTGAGAGCCTTAAACAAGGGAGCTGGTTTTGTCTTCATGTCCGGTCATGGTAGCCCAAACGTATGGGCGGATCATTTCCCAGGTATACCAGGAAACAGGATAAATGGAGAAGTAGTGGGATTGAATGTCGTCAATTTCAAAAAGCCTTATTTCCCTGTGGACTCTCTCAAGAACGGAGAGAAATTACCGGTGATAGTAATAGGAGGTTGCCACACGAGCATGTTTAACGTATCGCTTATACCAACGCTTTACGACATGCTTCCATTCATTTTCAAATGGTTACCAAAGGCATACATGTGGACCTTTGGTATCCCTGTACCAGAATGCCTCAACTGGAGACTGGTGAGGAATCCACATGGGGGAGGAATAGCGGCGATAGGTAACACTGGTTTGGGCTATGGCATGCCTGGAAGGAATGCAAATGTTGGAGGAGGTGACTCCTGGATAACGATAGAATTCTTTAGGCAGTATGGAGAAGAAGGTTTGCACATACTTGGACAAGCCTATCAACAAGCAATCGTTAGCTACATAAATACCTTCAACATGGAGGATTTTGAGGCTGGTCACATAAAGACGGTTCAGGAATGGACCCTACTTGGAGACCCCAGCTTGATGATAGGAGGCTATCCTTAAAACATTCCTGGCGAACTCCTCGGCTTTGCTGATATCTGCATGGTTTGGTCTATCTTTCCATATTCCACCAAAGAGAGAAAAGAAAAGGTAATTCGTGTAACCTCTGCATGAGAAAGAAGCAATTACCCCAAAACCCTTTCTCTCCAGCCTTTTCTTTAAAACTCTATCAAAATCCAGCAAAGGGATTCTCCTAAAAGCACTTGTCGAGAAAATAAAAGCTTCTTTCTCGAGATGCGGTAACATGTCTACAAATTTCAAAAGATCTCTGTGATGCTTTCCATAATATATACCCGAACCAAATCCTATTAATTCATAGCCATCTAGAGAAATGCGCTTAACCTTGCTCAAATCGAAAAGATCTGCACCCATGATCTTTGAGATAGCCTCTGCAATTATCTTAGTATTTCCCCGTATCGATCTGTATACTATAGCCACTTTCATCAGCAGTACAGAAGTTAAAAAAATAAAAAGATTTAGCAATCCGATGCGGTTATCGAATATCCCAGCATCTGCAGGAAATAGCTTATAATGGTCTCTATCAGGTGAAGTATTCTCTCTATTGGTTCTGGCAGGAAGCGGGTTCTCTTTGTCACTTTCATTTCAACCTTCTGGGATCTGACATAACCTTCCTTTTCTGCATAAACCTTGTATACCCCTTGTCTTGGTATCTTTGCCTTTACCGATCCATCTGGACCACTAAGGAAGGTGTATGAATTTATATGAACAGTTGCATTGCCAACTGGATTATCGTTCTCATCCTTAACTATTACCGTAAAGACTTCGTTTCTCTTCACTTCCTTCTTATCCAATGATATCTTCAATGCATGTGCTTCCCATGTTTCGACGTATCCCCACAAGACTTCTCTATTATCTTCGGTTAGCTTGTACTTATCACAGCTCACCATTGGTAGCTCATAGTCGACCCAGTAATGCCACCAGTCGGAATCTCCATCTATGCTTTTAACATAAAGGGCATCCCAGCTTGGGTAGTAGAGGATGGCACAATTAAAACCTCCTTTCTCTGATGCCTCAACTAGTGCACCAAGGGCAGATGGGTATGGAATGTAATGTTCCTCTTTCTCGTTTGAGCTGACGTTTATTGCAATAACGGTAGTATCTTTGACTGTCACACTTCCTTCCCATACGGTCTTTTCTTTTCCTTCAATCCTTATATACCCAGTCCATGCCTCAACTTGGTATGAATGATAGACCTTTACTGGATAGTACTTTCCCAGAAGAGCGGGTATTGCATAAGAGGTCATCCATTCTGGATTTAGATTTAAGGTTTCGTTCCATCTAAAACTACCATCATCGTTTTGCAAACTCAAAAGATAATCCACCGGGTTCTTTCCATTCTTTATCCAGTTCTCGGGATTTTCTCCGGCACAGCTTATAGCCATTATAGCCCAAGATGTTGATGCCGAGTTTGAAGAACCCCACGAGGAGAAACCACCGTCGCTTAGCTGATTTTTTCTCAGGAAATCAAGAGCTTTCTGGATGATGCTCGAATTCCTATCAACCCCACAGGCTATAAGAGCCATTATGGCAGATGATGTTGAATCGACATCGCTATTTCCAGCTACGCCAACCCCCCATCCGCCATCCGCATTTTGATGCATGATGATGTAATTCCTAGCGCCTTGCACAACTGGATCGTTCTTATCTACACCACATGACACCAAAGCGATTATACCCCATATATCATCGTTGAGTAGCCCTTTGCTTCCGATTTGCTCACCGTCATAAAATGTTTTAATCTTTTCCACGAAATTTATACCTCCAAAGTTCGTTGGATCTTTATCGCATGCAACCACAGCAAGGGCGTGTCTCTCCCAATCTGTTACCTTTTCAGGATCAAGTTTGCTTATACTCCTTTCTAGGTAAATGGAGATATTTCCCATTTCCGCATTTGCAGAACATAAAGCCATTGTAGCCCATGCAGTCGTCATGGGGTCTCCTATTTCTCCATTTTCCTTTTGTTTCAACTTCAGGAAATCTATCGCTTTTAGAATTTCTTTATCCAAAGGATCCAGCGGAAAATCCCTAGATGGAGATTTTGTTGATGTCGTGTAAGTTGCTGGAATTGCCAATCCCGTAGTGAGGATCAGGCAGATGGAAACTATCCCCAAGATCGTTCCTTTCATTTTTCTCACCGTATTTTTCGAATAAGAGAGAAAAATTTAAAGATATCAGATTTGATAACGATTGTTGTACAAATGAATAACAAATTGTTCAAGGCATTGAGCAGTGAAACGAGGATAAAAATCTTGCAGAAAATTATGGGCAGAGAATATCATCTATCAGAGTTAGCAAGGGAGATGAATATATCAAAACCCGTTATATCAAGGCATATAAGGATACTGGAAGATGCCAAATTGATAGAAAGGAGAAAGATAGGAAATGTTCATGTTTTGAGAGCAAACGTGGATATCCTTGAAAAGGTGTTTGAACCTTTCGTTGAAGAAAGGATGGTGAAAGCAAGAGAAGGAGAGACTGTATTTGATATATTGAAACAGCTTTCTGGAATCGAAATAAAGGAATGCGATGGAAATAAGTTCATTACTGCTGTCAATGGTGAAAAAGGGCTTTATATCTATGAGATCGATGGCAAAATTCCAGAGAAAGCCATAAATAGGTATAAGCTTGAAAAATCTACGTTACTACAACTGAAGAAACTGATACCAGTAACGAAGAAAAGAATAAGGATAATCCTCAGAGATTGATGGATTCCTTTGGATGGGGGAGCGACCTGACCAATTTGCTTAGAATTCCATGCTCCTTGATGTAGAGAACCGGTAGAATAACAAGGGTTATTGCCAATCCTGTTGAGAGTAAATGCCATAAGGTGAAAGGTATAGCCAAGGTATAGCACAGGATCAATCCTTTGATGGTATGGGGATACCACAAGAGCCAACAACCAAAGTTTGTCCATATATCATACATTAGAACGCCAGCCATTCCTGTGCCGAATATCAAGGATTTTCTCTGCATGCAGAATATTCCTTTAGATTTCAGTCTGTGGCTTAGCAAAGCTATCATTGCAAAACCAGACCATGTGAACAGGAAGATTAGATTGTTTCCTATAATTAGGTCTGTAATAGACATGACCGTCAATGGAATGAGAATAGATGTCCATCTTTTGTCCATGAAATATCCGCTGAGCATCGATATGACTGCCACTAGGAAAAATAGATCCATCATGAAGAGGGGTTGAATCACTCCGTTCAGGTTGAGGAAGATATCCGGTGATGGAGGGAGAAATTCACCAAGGGTTAATCTTCCGATTACTCCTGCGAATATCAATATCGGGATTAATCCCACTTTCCTATCCATTTTTTCCCTCCAGAATTTCTATCTTCGGTTCTTGCAATTTCCATTCAATCACATCTCCATTCTTTACCTTCTGCAAATCAACTCCTAAGGGAGCGTAGTTACCATTTATGTAATACTGCCAGAACTTATTAGCTTTTGGATTTTCTTCAGTCGAGTTTATTGAATAAATGTAATGACTCTTGTATTGAGGAAAGTACTTTGCTTTGAATGATAAACCGTATCTCTCTCTTGCCTCTAATAAAGCATGGTAGACCGTTGCATTTTTAGGATCTAATGAGATGTTATAACTGTCGATTCTTCCATCTCCATAATCTATGATCATGGTAACATTTATTGTTTCATTTGCCAAGGGAAATTCTGGATACTCAAATGTTATTGTTCCCTCATCGATAAGCTTCAGTATACCTGCACAAGATAAAGAAAGGGCTAATATTCCAACTACTGCAGTCAGCAGGGCTTTTTGGGACACGAGAATTTAATGAAAATCTTCCCTTTAAATTTTGATCTTTTTGATAACGATCGATAGCTATATAGGTAACGATCAGATTAAACCGAGAAATTTCTTGAGAGCTGGGGTGATGATCTCGTCATTTGGATTTCCAATAGCATCGTTAACTTCTTAGTGAGTGTAGTTCATGGCATTGATAATTTCAACCTGTACCCCCTCTTCTCTGAGTTTGTTTACAAATCTTTCACTTATGTTTATTCTAGTAAGATTTCCACGTGTTACAACAAAGAAAGGAGGTATCGGTTTTCCTGACTCTATGTGATTTATTGGCGACGCATCATACCATACATTGGGATCTGTACCGAACGCATTCATATAGATCATGGCAAACGACGGAGAGGCATTTTCTATTACATATTCATCAACATCGTATGCTTCTGTGTCAAGGCTAACCACATGTTTTATTATGCTAAGATTTAGATCATGCTCTGCCAGAAAAGATTCATTGGTGGCGATGGCCGAAACAATGTAAGCTCCAGCTGAATGTCCCATCAGAGAAATCTGATCTGGATCTCCCCCATATTCATTTATGTGCCGATGTACCCATGCTATGGCGGCGGCTACATCTTGACAATGTACAGGGTATTTTATGCGATTTGGGTTCAAATCTTTTGGATCGGATGGGATATCTCGAAGGAGAGAGACGGTAGTTTACGCTTACGAATATCCATCCAGAGTTTATAAAAAGCGGTATCTTGTAATGCAGCCTGTTCGATTTATCACCAGCTACCCATGCCCTCCTCCATGAACCCATATCATAACCGGGAGACCTTTACTAGATGCGCTCTCGTTATACTTCACAAGGCCCAAAGTTTTTGGTATATATCAAGCGATAGAAGTCTTGGATCGACTCCAGGAATCTCCTTATAGATAATATCACCGTATTTTTTATAAGTGCTAGCAATGCATCCAGCATCCAATACAAAAATGAGAAATAGGAGAAACAACATGATTTCTTTTCTCATCGATAAGAAAACTCGCTCTTCACCTAAGTAAATTTCCATCGATGCAGTGCTTTGATGCGTATTTGGATCCCGATACCAAACTTATTAAAACCATAATGGGTTCTGCACTTCATGAGGGTCTTCGTAACCGGTGGAGCTGGATTCATAGGTTCCCACTTAGTAGATGCATTAATGGAAATGAATCATGATGTGACCGTTTACGATAACCTCTCAACTGGAAGACTGGAATTCATAAGGCAACATCTTGAAAAGGAAAATTTCAACTTCATCAGGGCAGATCTCTTGGATGAGAA
>JAGHAD010000100.1 GCA_021161685.1 Thermoplasmata archaeon
ATACACTTCCGCTTTACATGATATACCAGAAACATAAAAAGTTTTAAATGAAATGATAAATTTTGAAGCTAGTAAGTTTACTAACTTAACAAAATTAAGGCAAAATAGAAATTTTAGCAAAAAGTTTAAGAATAATGAAATTGTTCTTTGCTTAACAAGGGGACAATTATGTATATCGTAATAGTTGGAGCGGGGCGGATAGGTCAACGCCTCGCTGAACTAGCACTGAACGATGGAAAAGAAAACAACAATGTAATAGTAATAGATAAGGATCAGAAAAGATGTGAGGAAGTGGCAAGGAAGTATGATGCAATAGCGATAAACGCAGACGCTACTCAAGAAGAAACCCTCGAAGAATCTGAGGTTAAGAAAGCAGATGTTCTAGTTACTACCGTCAGGGATGATGCAGTTAACTTAATGGTAGTATCGTTGGCTAGGAACAAGGGCGTAAAGTCTTTGGTTTCCTTGGTGAATCAGGAAGAAAGCATACCAATGTTCATGGAGAAGGGAGTGAAAATAGTGAAGAACCCAGATTTGATAATCGCAGAGAATCTATACAGAGCGGTTAAGTATCCATCTATAGTGGATTTCATGAAAGTTGGAGAGAAAGCCAGCATATTCAGAATACCCCTCCCACCAAACTCCAAGATCTCCGGAAAGACGATCAAGGAGATAAACCTTCCAAAGAAAAGCTTGATAATAGCTATAGAGAGAGGAGACAGGTTCATTATACCAACTGAGGGGGTCGAACTTCAGGCTGGAGACAAGGTTACAGTAATTGCGCACAAGGATCAAGTTGATAAGGTTGCAAAGTTGCTTTCGCAGTGAGCCATTCACAGCCTATAATAATACTCCCCTTCCTCTCTTTGTTTCCTATCCATAAATGAGCCTGGCTTGTTGACCCTAGGCCTTTTCGTTTCCTCGTCCCTCCTGAAAGTTATATCAACCGACTTCAGGAACAGGTTCATTCCCTTATGCATGTCAAAGGGACCTTTTCCTATCCCCTCTTTTCCGGGAATGCCATCGAATACCATGAGTGCATCGCTTATCATATCTATAAAATAGACATCGTGATCTACAACAAGTGCAGATTTGCTCATTTTTTCAATAACCCTTTTAATGACCTTGGATGCAACCATCCTTTGTTTGCTGTCCAAATATGCAGATGGCTCATCTATGAGGTAGAGGTCTGCATCCTTTGAGAGGCATATGGCTATTGCTAATCTCTGCAACTCTCCGCCAGAGAGAGCAGACAGGGATTTGTTCATCAGTTGTTTCAACTGCAGTGCATCGAATATCTCTGTCTTGTGAAATTGAGATGTTAGAAGGTTTTCTGCGCTTTGCAAGATTATTTCTTCCACACTTCCATCGTAATCAACAGATAAATACTGGGGCTTGTAACTCACTCTAATACTTCTACTTACCTCCCCCTCCGTAGGCTTTAAAATGCCTGCAAGCATCTTTACGAAAGTGGTTTTACCTGTAGCATTTGGACCAACTACCCCAACCACTTCCCCTTTTCTTATTACACCTGCCTCAACCGTTAATGAAAAGCCATCGTATCTCTTGACCAGCTTACTGAATGTGAGAAGATGTGGAAGATCCTGCCTCTGCTTTGGTGGGTGTTCATCAAACCTAATTGGATCGGAAAATCTAATGTTTTCTTCCGCAAGATAGCCTGAGAGGTAAGCATTTATAGCGTGTCTCACCGCTTTTGGATGAGTAACTATACCATATGCTCCTTCGCTACCATACATTATATGAGCGACATCGCACAAAAAATCCATGATAGCTAAATCGTGCTCTACAACCATGACTTTCTTTTCTTTAGATAGATCTCTAATTGCTCTGGCAATCTTTAGCCGTTGGTATATGTCGAGATAGGAGGAAGGTTCATCAAAAAAGTAAAGGTCTGCCTCTCTTAGCATGGCTGCAGATATAGCTACAAGTTGCAGTTCGCCACCAGACAGTTCATTAATTTCCTTTCCTATGGTCCTCTCTAGACCAAGTTTCTGTACAATTTCATCGAACCTGTTTCCCTCATCCGAGTTTCTAAGGATATCCTTTACCTTTCCCTTAAGTACCTTTGGTATCCTATCTATGTATTGGGGTTTAACTATTGTTTTCATTTTCCCGTCTGCTAGCTTTTTCATGTGATCATAAATTTCTGTTCCTTTGAACTTCTCTAAAACCATATCCCAGTCTGGCTCCACATCTATTTTTCCAAAGTTTGGGATAAGCTTTCCCGACAGTATATTAACAGCCGTTGTTTTGCCTATGCCATTGGGACCCATGATACCGACACATTTCCCGCTTTTTGGAAGGGGAAGTCGAAACAACCTGAACCCATTTTTACCAAATTGATGTATAAGGTCTGTCTCGAGGGCTTCTGGTAAACCTATGATTTTGATTGCATCGAATGGGCATTTGTGTACGCAGATTCCGCAACCGACGCACAGTTCCTCTGATATAACTGGTTTGCCATCCTCTCCAATGGTTATGGTTTCATCTCCAGTTCTGACCCTTGGACAATATCTTATACACTCTCTCGAACATTTTTTTGGCTGACATCTGTCTTTCAATAGTACAGCTATCCTCATTCAGCTGTAAATAGGAAAAACTAATAGAAAATTTTTAATGCGAAAGTATCGGCGACCAATCAGCTTGAACCCAGCAACTCCGGTATCAAATTATCAGGTAAAGGTTAAGCTGACTCCCGACAACTTCAACTATTCAAAAGCGAGCCCAGATAGGAGTGACATAAGATTTTGTCAGGCAGATCGTACGAAGTTAAGTATTGTAAAGATAAATTTCACCTTGACTTACTGAAGCAGATGTTCAACAAACTAAAAAGTTTTTAAATGATGAAACACATTTGCCGGCCAGAGGAGGGGACTGCGGAGGGGTGTATTATCAGACTGGGAGAGTTTACAATGTTCTACATAGTGCTCTTCACCTTACTAACTGGGACTATATCGCTACACCCCTCCATGGTCTCTCACCCTATCATTGTGTATCCCGAGAAAATTCACCCTATTATACTGGGGGCATTTACATTACCACAAAAAGCAAGGTGTGGCGATGCCCTTTATGTCTGTGCAATAATTTATGATCCTCATGGTGTAAAGAGGGTTGAAGCGGTGTTTTTTTATGAGGGAGGGGCAGACTCCACTGAAATGTCACTGTTTGGCGGATCGAGAAAATTTGGCATATGGAAGGTAGACTGGAGGATACATGATACAATATCGAGGACATACCCTGTCTACATCAGAGTAATTTCATTTACCGGAGCCACCGCTTTTGCCAAAGTTTCATGGAGAGATCCTTTTTATCCTTGGTGGAACATGAGTTGGAGATATAGAAAACCTATAACAATCCATAACCCTAGCTCTGAAGATCTCTACGAGTATCAAGTCTTTATAAACATATCTTACAACTCTCGCATGAAATCTGACTTTTCAGATCTGAGGTTTACTTGGTATAATGCAACATCCAACAAGGAGGAAGAAATACCATACTATATCGAAGAGAAAGTTGATTCTCAGTGGGCAACTGTATGGGTCAAGGTCACTGAGCTAAAAAATAACACCGATACAACCATCCATGTTTATTATGGAAATCTTGATGCAACATCTGCCAGCAACATGTCGGCAACTTTCTCCTACAGCAAACCTAGAACGATAGGATATGTTGTGTCCAGGAGTATAGCAGACAATGGTATCATGATATTAAGTTTATGCGACAATAACACCGTCATAGTAGGAGATGATGTTTTTCATTTAGATGAACAGGAAAGTGCTTACTTGGAACCCAGCAAAGTTAACATAGGTGATCCGGTCAAGGTCAAAGGTTTAGCTCAAATCGAAGGAGCGGGCAACGTAGATGATATAATTGTTCCTATATCGTGGGCTGGCACACTTTTTGTATATGGTGGGATGCGTGATTCTGGGGATACCTTCTGTATGCTATGTCCATGGGGTACAGCAAATGTAAAAATCTACGATGGAAGTACGCAAAAATGGTCTGGAACGGTGGACTCATCGGGTGTATGGGTAACTAGCGATATCGCTTCTGGTAATGCTGTCAGGATAGAAAGTGACATACCTATCTTGGTATTCAGGTACGGAGCAAACAACCACTACGATGCGTGGGCGTTCTACCCGGCGACTACAGACTATCTCTATGGCCCATCTGTCTCTAATTGCGCATATGTTGCAGCGGGTAGCGAGGGTTCAACTGTTAGCTACGTTGCCAGTAATGGTAAAGCAGGTACGGTGAATGTGGGGGCAAACTCTCAGGTTAATTTGGGTAGTTATGTTGGAAGTGGTAGTAGCGGTTCCGGACCCGCCATACGAATCAAGGGATCGAAACCTATAGGAGCTATCCAGCAGGCAGATCATGATGGGACAGAGTCTTCGGTCTTTGTGCCTCTCAAAGAGATGGGGACCAAGTTTGGTTCTGCTATAGCTGCAGAGTACATAGTCATCGTCGCTCCATACCCAAATACGGTTTGTAAAGTCTATTATCCTTCAGGTAGTGTAGAAGAAACAATTGTAGGTGGATCAAGAAATGACGTTAACTGGATAGGTTTTGGAACAGGTAACGATAACACCTACGTACAAGGCGGGTGGAAACTGGAGAGCGATAAACCGGTCTGGGTCTACTACGAGGCTGATGACAATGGAGATGAAACAAACCTGTTGAGCTATAAGCAGATGAGGCAATATGTATATCCCGAACCAACTTACTCCATTGGAGAAGAAGAAGTCGCAAAACCGAGTAAACCTCAACTTTTGGAGCCGGAAGATGGAAGCAGTACAAACGACGATACACCCACCTTCAAATGGGAATCTGCGATGAATGCAGACAATCATACATTGCTGATAGACGATGATGTCGATTTCTCTAGCCCAAAAGTCAATAAAACGCTTGGAGCAACAGACAGTAGCTATACTTTGGATCCTTCTGAGGCGCTCTCAGAGGGTAGATGGTACTGGAAAGTCAAAGCAAATAACTCCTTTGGTGAGAATGAGTCAGACGTATGGAGTTTCATCGTGGACAAAACACCCCCTCTGGCTCCTGATCTTGTTTCACCCGATGATAAATATGTCACGGATGACAGAGAGGTAACGTTTAGCTGGAATCAGGCACAAGATAATACTACGAATTCAACCGATGTTTCGGGAGTATACTGTTACGAGTTACAGATAGATGATGATCCAGATTTTTCGTCCCCTATAGTAGACAAAAACGTAACGGGTACGAGTTCTACAGAACTCGTATCTGGTAGACTATATTGGAGGGTTAGAGCATGGGACAGAGCTGGAAATCCTGGTAAATTTTCTGAGGTTAGAAAATTAACCGTATTCTCCTTTACCTTGTCAACATCTTCCTCAAATTTGCAGATGATGAAAGGTTCTTCTCTCTCCATAAACATCTCCACATCCGTTGAGTTTGGAGAAGCTGAAAACATAAGTTTCAATTACTCATGGATAGGAGACATAAAACCAAGTCGAATTAACTTGACCTTCTCGCCCTCAACTGTTTATGGCACAAACTCATCGGTGCTGACCATAGCAAGTGAGAACACCGCATCAACCGGCTCTTTTACCTGCAGGATTCTTGCAACTAGTGAGTCTGGAATAGAGAGATACATTGATATCAAGGTAACCATTTACGGGATGCTCTTCTCCATATTCTGTTTCCCGCAAGATGTAACATTAACGAGGAGCGATGAAAAGAGCATATCTGTATCAGTGGAGTTTGACCAGGGGGCTTTGGATACCGTTTCTCTCTCCGGCAAGTGGATAGGGGATTCACCTGAAGGAATATCAATAAGCATAAATCCATTATCTGGTGTACCGTCATTCGAATCAACTGTTACCGTAAGCACTTCAAGAAATGCTCAGCAGGGAGAATACGTTTATCAATTCATCGCCACTGGATCTGGTTTGACGAGAACAATAAACATCTATGTTCATGTCCGAACCGAACTTTCTTTGGAGATAGATACCGATAGAGAAACGTATGAGAGGGGAGATGTGATAAAATTCTATGGAACAGTGAAAGACCCTTTTGGAGAAGAAGTTGATGATGGTATCGTAAAGATTCAGATTACAGCAGAAAATCGTTCGCTTTGCTGTATGGAAACGAAAATAACCAGCGGGAAATTCAGTGTAAGTTACTGTATAACATTTGATAAGCCTCTCGGTAAATGGCTCATCTCCGCGACGGCAACCGATAATAAGGGAGATACAACTGGAAATGCGAGTCGCATGAATATTTTTGTTGAAGCTTCAGAGGGACACAAACATTACTCCATAAATGTACTTACCCATCTTATGGACAGGTTTTCAGAAGGGGAGAGACGATAACATTCAGCGTAATGGTTACCGAAGGAGATGAAAAAGTATCTGGAGTTAATTTAAAGGGTTATCTGTCTAATGGTGATACGGTAACTTTCACCGAAAGCTCCTTTGGTATCTATTCTTGTAGCTACACCCTAAGCTATGACTGTAATATCGGCAACTGGAGTATCCACATAGAAGGAAAAAAGGAAGAGGATGGCAAAATTGAATCGGGCTATGGATCGGTAAATTTCAAAGTAGAACCAGTTAAGCCCTTGTTGCAAGTAATTCAACAGCCAACCAAAACGATAGAGGTTGGCGATAACATAGAGATAGAGGTAAAGATACTCTACCCAGATGGAACACCAGTTAATGAGGGGATTGTAAAGACCATTGGGCCAGATGGAAAGGAGATTTTGTTTAAAAGGACTGGTCCAGGTGTATACAGAGCATCCGTTTCCCCTTCTATGGTAAAGAATTGGTCGATAAAGGTGATGGTTGAAGATGCATATGGAAACGTAGCTTCATTTAACGTTGGAGAGATCTCTATTGTTCCTCCAAGAGCAACAACTTACATAGTAAGATACTGGTGGGCATCCGCACTGGCTTTGGTATCAACGCTATTAATAGCTGGATACTTTGCCCACAGAAGACTGATGCTTGCTAAACTCATGAAACTGAGAAGAGAAATACTGGAACTAGAAAGGTTGAAGAAAGTTGCAGCCACGAGGTATTTCCTGAAAGGGGAGATAACTAGAAAGACATACGACGAGCTTCTTCAGGGATATGAAAGTGGAATAGCGGAGTTGTCAAGAAAATATGGTCTTTTGATGAGGAAAATTAAAAGGAGGAAGAAAAATGGTAAAAAGGACAATTCTAGCTAGTGCGGCAATTCTACTGATATTTTCCAATCCTAGCCTCGCTGAAGATGTATTTGATTTCTATTTGCATGCAAGCGAGAGCAATATATTGCTGAATTTGGAAGAGAATGTCACCGTTACCATCTTTGTAAACCTTACAAAGGGCGTTCCCACCAACGTAACGCTCGACGGATGCTGGATGGGAGAAGTTCCCGAAGCGAAAGTAAACATAACACCATCTAAAGGGATGGTACCATTTACCGCAAAGATTTTCTTTTCCGCGTTCCACAAGACGGGGAAATTTATTTACATGATAAAATGCTCTGGAGGAGGAGTTACTCGCTATCTGAATCTAACCCTTTTTGTAACGGATCTTAACATAGATTTCTCCATAAACAAGTACAGTTTTTCAAAGGGAGAAGAAATCCATATCTCTGGCAAAGTTTCACAGGACTATGTAAAGGAAGTTAACCTGAATATTTCTTGCGGAGATTGGTACAGGTTCCTAAATCTCCCGGTCAAAAATAGATCCTTTGAATTTTGGTACAACATTTCTTTTGGAGATCCTGATGGAAAGTGGTCAGTAAAGGTTGGTTCAATGGATAGAAGGGGGATTCTCGTAGAGAAAGAGAAGGATATAAACGTGAGCAATCCTCCAGATGTAGTTCGCTACAAGGTGATTTTCCTTTCTCCTCCAAAGGGAGCAGTGTACTTTAGAGGAGAAACCATTGACATCTGTGCTTTTGTAAGTGATGCTGGAAAAGGTGTGAAAGGTGCATCTACCAATTGTGTTCTTCCTTCATTGAATAGAATCAATCTAACGGAAACTAAAGCTGGATATTACAGAGCTTCTTATACCATTCCATGGAACTGTAAAACGGGGAAATGGTTCTTATCCGTTGAAAGCATAAGCGATTCTTTCGCGGGAGGAAGAAGCACTTATATCTTCGTAAAGCCTGCCAAGCTTAAAATAGAAATTGTAAAACCTTCTGATAAGGTGAGTGGGGAAACAGAAATTCTAGTAAGTTTACACTACCCGGATGGTAGTATTGTGGAGAACGCAAGTGTGAAAGCGATAAGCGCAAATGGTTGCACTTGGCTTTCATATGCAGGGAACGGAACTTACAAGGGATCACTTGAACTTGGAAACGGAGAGAAGTACATGAAGGTGGAGATCTACGCTGTCGATACCTATGGTAATAGCGCAACCCTCAGCAAGATTTTCTACGTAATACATGGAAAAACTTACCGTTTCGATTTCCTTAGCGTATCAATCATTTCCTTAATTTCCGTACTCGCACTTGTTTCTTTATACTGGGCAAGAAGGATATACTCGATCAGACATCTACAGGATATTCAAAGAGAACTCGATGAGGTTAGAAGGTTGCAGAAGGAAACGGTCATAAGGTACTACAGGGAAGGTTCTATATCCAGGAAAACTTACGATGCCCTTATGCAGGAATACACAAAGATACATGATAAGTTAATGAATGAGTACGCCGAACTTCTGGCAAAGATGAAGAAGAAAGCCTACAAGGGCATAGCCAAAGGAGGATTATCCGGATAAACCACGATACCTTTATCTGTTATCTCCATCGGGACGATTCTCCTCGCATGAGATGTTCCTCTCAATTTGTAAATCTCTACACCCCTGATTCTTTCCGTTTTGCCTGCAAAGTTGTAAAAAACGATGATGCCATCTGCAAGAAATTCCTCGACACCCGTCTCAGAAAACCTCTTTGGAGCCTCCAAGGATTCCGATATTATGAAGGTCGTTAGGTTGAGCCTTTCAAAGTATCTAAAAAGCTGTTCGATGTAGATTCGATACTGTCTTCTTGTTCCGGAGAAAGCCGTTTCTACCGCAGATATTGAATCCAAAGCTAGCAAGAATGCGTTGAAATCCTCCGGTATGAAATCCAAAACAACATCTATCTTTATTGGTAACGTTCCACTAGCCTCTTCAAGCAAAGCCTCGATGGATCTCGCAAGCTGTACGGGCTGTATTCTTTTCAAAGAAATCCTTCCCCCTCCACTTGCCCTAAGCAATATTTCATGCTCGGTTCTGCTTATTTCCTTTACATTGAAGCCAAAGGAAAGCATGTGCTCCTTTAACCTTTCTGGTCTCTCTTCCATCGATAGATAAACACAATCCTTACCTCTCGATGCCGCATTGTAAAGAGTTTGGAGACAGAAAATGGTTTTACCACTGCCCGGTCCACCAGCTACAATGATATTTGATCCAGCAGGAATACCTCTTTTTAACAATTTATCAAATCCAGGTATTCCAGTCAGCACCCATTTGTCTTCATCTTTTATTTCCCTTGTCACAGGTTCTGGTTCCCTTAGCTTAACGGTTGGCAGAGTTTCTTCCGTTTCTTCGATATCCTTTAAAGGGCTATAGAGTCCACCGCTTAATTTCGGTGCATCATCATCAACCCTCTCTATCATCTTATCTATCTCTTCTAGAAAATTTTCTCTTTCCTTGAAAAAGTCAAATGCTCCAAACAAGTTCAAGATATTCAGTCGCAACGCATCAATGAGCTTCCAACTGCACCCCATCCTCTCCATTTTGAATGTTCTTTGCTCTAATAAAAGTTTTTCTTCTGAGATTACCAACTCCAAAAACGATAAATATGGCCTGTACCATAAGGTTGGATGGATGGGATGTTCAGAACATTACTATTCTTAACTATTGTATTTCTTCCCACTCTAGCTTCACTTGTCGAAGCAAAGGAGCTTCAGGTGTGGGCGGTAGATAGAAACTTTATGCTCATAGATGAAGTGTACGAGGGAGAAGAGTTCGGTGTTTACGTAACTGATGCAGATGATCCAAGGCATTATCCCCTGGCAAACCTCACGATAGAATTCAATGGTGAAGAGTTCTATGTGAGTGAAGATAATCCTTCCACATTTCCTATATGCTACCTGCAGGCGCCGGAAGTTGCGGAGAATAAAATCATGAAGATTGTTGCCAAAAAAGAGGGGTATGAAGATGGGATTAGGGAAATTATGATCGTTAATAAGAAAAAGTTGTTGATTAATTTGCTTTCCTCTGTAAAAAGTGGAGAAAAACTTAACGTTCTGGTTGAAGACGAGAATGGAGAAGCTGTACCTGGTGTAAACGTTAAGTTGGTAATGGATGGAAAAGAAGTTTACAGTACATATACGAACAAATATGGTCTAGCTACCTTGCCAATTCCTGAAGTTGAAGAAAACAAAAAATTTCTCATTGTCGCATCAAAAGCTAATTACAAGTCTGTAAAAGTAGAGGGAGAAATAAAATGTAGCTCAAGCGCATTTCATCTTCCTTCCTATGTCCTTCCTGTTTTAGGTATAATCGGGATAGCCATTTTTATCTTTGCTGGTGTTATAAAATATGTGAAAAGGGGAGAAGAGTTTTCTAAAAGAAAGGGGCATGAAGTGAGAAAAATTTCGGGCTTTACTCAAAAAAGAGGCGTAAAAATAGAGGAGATAGTCGTTCGCAAACCTGAAAAGCGGGTGAGCAGTAAACCAACAAAATACCATAGACCTTACAAGATTGGCAAAACTGGAATGCGACCAGAAGAATGGATTCTGGGAGAAAATTCCGTCATAGCAAAAAT
>JAGHAD010000036.1 GCA_021161685.1 Thermoplasmata archaeon
ATTCTATAGCTATGATGTGCTCGGTATTCTCAATGATCTTCATCAACTTCCTTCCAGCATTCGCTCCCATGCTTACGAAATCCTCTTGATTTGCGGATACGGGTAGAGAATCTACACTTGCAGGATGAGATAGGATTTTATTTTCATTAACCAGAGAGGCGGCCAAGTAATGTGGCATCATGAATCCAGAGTTTATCCCGCTGTTCTCTACTAGGAAAGGAGGTAAACCAGATAGCTTTTCATCCACTAGCCTAGCTATTCTTCTCTCACTGAATGAGCCAAGGAATGTTACTGCAATCGATAAGGTATCCATCGCCAGAGCAAGATTCTGAGCATGGAAGTTTCCTCCAGAAAGAACCTCTCCGTTTTCCAATACCAATGGATTATCGGTCGCAGAGTTTATCTCCACTTCAGCTATTTCCCTGGCAAAATCGAGGGCATCAAAAACCGCACCAAAAACTTGAGGCATGCATCTCAAGGTGTAAGCATCCTGAACCTTTGGACAATTCTTATGAGATTTTATTATCTCACTATCCCTCGTCAGATTCCATAGGATTCTAGCAGCCTTTAACTGTCCTCGATGAGGTCTGAGCGCATGAATTTCTTCTCTAAATACTTGATCGGTTCCTTTCAAGGCTTCCAGGCTCATCGCTCCGGCCACAAGGGCGTTCTTCAGCAAGTTCTCTATATTATCTATCGCCAGGCATAGGTAGGAACAGCACAGCTGAGTTCCATTTATCAGAGCAAGCCCCTCCTTTGCTTTTAGCTTGATAGGTTTCAAGCCTGCTTTTTCCAATCCTTCCCTCGCATCTAGAATCTCTCTACCTATTTCCACCTTACCTTCTCCCATCATAGCTAAGGCGATGTAGGCTAAAGGTATGAGATCTCCACTCGCACCAAGAGAGCCTTTTTCGGGAATCACCGGATGGATCTTCTCGTTTAACATCTTCACCAGCATCTCAATGATATCCATTCTCACCCCAGAGTATCCCTTAGCCAAAGAATTCGCTCTCAACAGCATCATCGCCCTTACAAGATCTATTCCTAATCTCTCTCCAACTCCACATGAATGACTTCTTATCAAATTCTCCTGCAACCTTTCCATATCTTTTCTATTTATCCTCACCCTAGCAAGCTCGCCAAAACCCGTTGAAACTCCATAAACAACCTTACCCTCCCTGATGATGTCCTCAATGATCTTTCTGGATCTATCCACCTTTTCTTTGACCTTATCAGCTATTCTCACCTCCTCAAAATTCCTAGCAACAGCAATCACATCCTCTATCCTTAAACTCTCCCCATCTATCTCTATCATTTGATCATCGGCGCCTTCAAATCGCTACGCTTCACCAAATCAATAGCTTCTTCATATCCAGCATCCGCATGCCTTATAACTCCCAACCCAGGATCAGCCTTGAAAACCCTCTTTATCCTTTCATCAGTTTCCTTGCTCCCATCGCATATCACTATCATCCCAGCATGCGTCGACAATCCTATTCCTACACCTCCTCCATTGTGTATAGCTACCAGATCTGCTCCGGAGGCGCAGTTCAATAAAGCATTCAGCAAAGGCCAGTCTGCGATCGCATCGCTTCCATCCTTCATCTTTTCTGTTTCTCTGAATGGGGATGCAACGCTACCAGAGTCTAGATGATCCCTCGATATTCCTATTGGCCCTATTTCTCCTTCCCTTACCATCTTATTTATCTCTAGAGCAAATTTCTCCCTCTCTCCATATCCGAGCCAGCATACCCTAGCTGGTAAGCCTTCCCACGGAAGGTATTTCTCTGCCAGGGTAATCCAATTCCTCAAGACCTCATCCTCAGGGAAGAGCTCAAGCACTTTCTTATCGGTCTTGATGATATCATCTGGATTTCCAGTTAATGCGATCCATCTAAATGGTCCTCTACCAACGGCTAGCATGGGCCTTATATAAGCTATGACGAATCCAGGATAACTAAAAGCTT
Source organism: Thermoplasmata archaeon (assembly GCA_021161685.1). Taxonomy (GTDB): domain Archaea; phylum Thermoplasmatota; class E2; order DHVEG-1; family B18-G2; genus JAGHAD01. Next base: position 1,968 of record JAGHAD010000036.1, read on the forward strand.
CCTCGAATCCAGCTTTCTTTGCCTGACCCCTGAGATTATTTCCATAGTCGAAAACAACTGAACCTCTCTTCTGGAACTTCACCATAGCCTTACAATGCTCCTTCATGCTCTTCATGGATAACTCTATATACTTCTTTGGATCGCTCCTCCTGAGCTCATAGGCTTCTTCAACATTATCTCCATAGTAACCAGCCGGGACATAGCCATTTAGCTCATCATGCGCAGCCGTTTGATCGGTAACAACATCTGGCTTGAAACCCTTTTCAACCAGATAAGGATGGGTATCTGCACAGTTTCCAACGACTGCTATAGACTTTGGCTCCTTCTCATCCTTAGCTTGCTCAGCTATCTCCAACGCTTCATCTATATCTTCTACAACCTCATCACAGAATCCAGCCTTAACCCTTCGTTCTATCCTTTTCCTATCGCATTCGACGGCTATGCATATACCATTATTCATCTTTATGGCTAAAGGCTGAGCACCACCCATCCCTCCAAGACCACCTGTTAAAACGATCTTTCCTCTCAGATCGCTCTTAAAATGCTTCCTTGCGCAGGCAGCAAAGGTTTCATAGGTTCCCTGGATTATTCCCTGCGTCCCTATGTAACACCATGATCCAGCTGTCATTTGGCCATACATTATGAGCCCTCTCTTCTCCAATTCATGAAAAACATCCCAGTTGCTCCACTGAGGAACGAGATTTGCATTTGCCATCAGTACTCTCGGAGCATTCTTCCAAGTCTTGAATACTGCCACCGGCTTTCCAGATTGAACGATCAGGGTTTCATCATCCTCGAGATTCTTCAAGGCATCAACTATAGCATGAAAACATTCCCAGTTTCTCGCAGCCTTTCCAGCTCCTCCATAGATGATCAATTCCTCTGGTTTCTCAGCGTTTTCAAGATTGTTTTCTAACATCCTTAAAATTCCTTCCTGGCGCCAGCCCTTACATCTAAGCTCAGTTCCCCTTGCTGCTCTTATCCTTTCCATACACATTTCAATCGGAAAATCACCTTAAATTTTTTCTCATATTGCCTGGATCTTTACCGCTTTCATAACCCTATATCCAGTTATTACGGTCATGTATCCTTTTTCCATAAACTGCCTATCTAGATCTCTATCCCCGGTATCTACCCTTATCAATGGAGTTGATGCAAGCTTGGATGGGGTGGCAACGACGATTATGTTATCTATACCTATTTTTCTAATGATTCTCGGACTTAATTGTAGGTTTCCTCTTCCGAGAATAAAGCCTTGGGCTCCTATTGGACTCAAGATAAGCTTGGTTTTCTCATACCTATTCAGCAAGTCCAGCAAGTCATTCTCATTAAGGTCTTTTCCAACAAGCTTTTTTCTGTAAACCGCATCTATTCCCAAGAGGGTCTTATCTATCCCTATCTTTTTCCCTATTGCATAAACTGTACTTCCAGAACCTAGTATAAAGAGATGATCCTCGTTCTCTTCCATTATCTCCTCAACGTAATCCGCTATCTCTTCTTTGATTTCTTCTTCGCTTATCGACTCAAACGTAGCTTTGCCAACCTGAACGTAAGTTGGCTCAACTATCCCAAGGGCACTTCCAAATAGTCTTATCTTCCATTCTCCCTTCCTGTAGAGTTCCTCATCTAAATCCAGGATGTCCGCATCACCAACGGTTAATTCGCCCTCAAGGAACTCATGCAATATTTTCGCGCAAACCTCGGGATTTATACCAAAAACCCCAGAATGCATCTTAACACCTGATGGTATACCAAGTATCGGCAGATTTTTCCCTATCACTTCAACGATGTCCCTAGCTGTTCCATCTCCACCGCAGAAGACAACTATGTCTACCCCTTCTCTCAACAGCCTCCTGCAGGCTTCTTTTGTATCTCTTGCACTCGAAGGGTAAGAGGGTGAGTAAATTATGGTGTAAGATCTTATACCTGCCTCGAGCAACTCTTCCTCCCCCATTTCTCCAGAGCAAGTTAGCCAGTTTACTTCGCCTTTATGCAAGGAGGAGAAATGTTTTAACATCTGTACAGCTCTGGATGGCGCTACCTTCTCGGCTCCAAGCTCTATTGCTTTCTCAACTACTCCATCGGTACCTTTAAGACCAACCCTTCCTCCCATTCCCGCAATTGGGTTAACTATAAACCCAACTTTGTGCACTGATACCGAATTCTTTCAACTTGTTAAAAACTTACCTCTTATAAGTTCCATAGATGGACGCACTCTCTATTTGATACAACTTTATCATTTTGTAAAAATCTCTCTTACCTTTTATCTCTAAGTCTTTTTCGCTTAGCGCGTATAGCTTGAAAAAATACCTATGTCTGCCGAACGGGGGACATGGACCCCTGTATCTCTTGACGCCAAAGCTATTTCTCGCCTGCTTAGCCCCTTCTGGCAGTCTACCTCTCTCTATTTTTCTAACGTTTTCTGGAATATCGTACCCCCATTTTCAAAATCCCTACTAAACAGTTTCACGGGATAAGAAAACAATAATGCTATTTATCCTTTCCCGTATGGGTCCCTAGTTAATCTATGTATTTTAAAATCTCCCTCATATCGTTGATGCTGATATCTGCAAAGTTGGATAGATAACTATTTTTTCCATATGCAATGCCAAGCCCGGCCACCTCGAGCATAAACCTGTCAACATTGCCATCTCCAACCGCTATCGTTTCGTCTGGTTTTATCCCTAAATCCTTGCAGACCTGAAGGAGAGCATCTCTCTTGCACACCGAGAAGGATCGGCAGTCGTCGATATCTTGAGAAGGGTTCTTGTTATGTGGTATGACTTCCCCAGTTATAATTCCCTCTTTGACAACGAGCTTGTTTGATATTCCAAAATCCATGCCAAGTCTCTTCTTCAGATCATCAACCGCTATATCATAGCTATTGCTTATTATTCCCATCTTGAGCCCTTTCCTTTTTAACTTTTCAACAACCTCATCGACGTATGGGTTCAATGGAATTGCTCTAAAAATTTTCAGGAATTCCTCCACTCTCATACCCTTCAACAACTTAGCTATGAGTATCGTTTTCTCATAGTTCGTTATGTTCATCGATATTATTTCATCTACTTCTTTTCTAAAGCCTTTTTTATCCGCCACCTCATAAATGGTTCTTCCAGCTATTAGTGTATCATCCATATCAAACAGTATAAGTTTGTACCTCATCCACTTCATAATCCAAGAGCTCGTTTAAATCGTTTTGGGGAAAAACACTAAAGTACCTTTGCTATTACCGGAGGTTGATATGGAGATAAGATGGTTGGGAAACTCGTGTGTGGAGATAAGGTCAGATAAGAACATAATTGTGGATCCAAATTATGTTGTTGAGCCAGAAGGAAAATTTGATTACGTTCTGATAACGCACGAGCACAAAGATCATATAGACAGGGAAAAACTAATGAAGTTGAGCTACGAAAACTTGCTTGCTCCGAGCTACACGATGAAAGAGTACGATCTCGAGGGTAAAGAAGTAAAGCCGGGGATGGAGGTAGAGGGGATAAAGGTCTTAGAAAGCTGGTGCAGAAATGCGAAAGAATCGGTCAGTTATTATTACCAAGGTATTCTGCACGCTGGAGATTCATCTAAATTTCCATCTGCAGAAAATATTAAAGTTGTTTTTACTGCGTGCTTTCCAGAGTTATATGAAGAGTATGCTGCGGAGATGCAGAGGTTAAATCCAGAATTGGTCGTGCCCATTCACTATGATCCAATGGAAAAAATAAAAAACGCAGAGGGATTAAAAGAGAAACTCGAAGAAAAGGGAATAAAATGTAAGATTGTAAGCGTAGGTGAAAGGTTGAGCCTATGAAGAGTTTTTCCTTCAGATATGGAGAAACAAAGCTTTACTTTGGTCCTAATGTCATTTCCAAATTGAAAGAGCATCTCGATGGAATGGAAAGTGTAACCATCGTTACGGGGAGAAAGTCCGCTGAAAAGAGCGGTGCCCTGCAAGATGTAAAGAAAATTTTGGAAGAGAGCGGTATAGATTACCAAGTTTTTAGCAAGGTTATTCCGAATCCAACCGTGGATATAGCTGGTGGTGTGGCCGAATTTGCAAGGAAAAACTGTAGCGATTGCCTAATTGGCATAGGAGGAGGAAGTGTAATAGATGTATCAAAGGTTTCTTCCATTATTGCGGTAAATGGAGGAAGGGCTGAGGATTACCTCAATGGGATGAAAATAAAGAGAAAGATCAAACTGATTGCCGTGAATCTCACCCACGGTACGGGGAGTGAAATAGACAGGTTTGCGGTTCTAACTAAAGGTAAAGAAAAGGTTGGTATATCTGCAAGGTATCCGGATGTCAGTTTCGATGATCCAAGGTATATGCTCAGCCTTCCAAGAGAGCAATCTATATACACCTCTATAGATGCCTTCTTTCATTCATATGAAGCGGTCACAGCAAGAGCTGCCAATCCTTTGGTAAAAACACTCTCAATGGAATCTGCAAGAATAATCGGTGAAAACCTTGGAGAAGATAGCCAGAATTTGGAGAAAAAGTACAATCTATTATATGCATCTATGCTAGCTGGAATTGCCCTTGATATAAGTCCAGCCCATATCGTTCATGCGATTGAGCATGCTTTAAGCGGGATAAAACAAGACTTAGCACATGGTTGCGGTTTAGCTATGGTAGGTGCAAGGTCCATATACTGGATACATAAACATTCGAAAGAGTCTGCAGATATCCTCGAAAGGCTAACTGGTAAGAAGGTAAAATCTCCATCGGATGCAGAAAAAACTTTCAGGGATTTCCTTGATGAGGTTGGATTTGATGAGAAGCTTTCTGATTATGGTTTCGGAAGGGATGATTTTTCGGAGATAAAGGAGATGGTCTTTGGGAGACTTAGTTATTCCATTAGCAGAGCAAACTTCAAGTTAACCGAAGATATGCTCATCGACATTCTGGAGAAGAGTCTTTAAGCGGTTATTTTTCTAAGTACTTGCAAAAATTTATCTGCAATCCTCGAGCTTGAATTTTCCTCCGCATATCTTGCTGCCGCTATTTTGAGCTTTTCTCTGTAACCATCGTTTTCTATAATCATTGATATCTTTCTTTCTAAATCTTCTACGTCTTTATATATCACCACTGGTTTCTCATCTGGTAACATTTCAAAGTGTCGTGTATCTGGCACTACGGTTGGTACGAGAGAACCTATGCATTGGCAGAGCGTAGACGAAACCACAACCTTCCTTGTATTGCCCTTTGGAAGTAAATGGATATCGCTCATGTGTAGATAATTGTAGACCTCTTCGTTATCTTTCAATCTGACTTGATGTTGGACGAGCCACTTTCTCTCTACGGGTAAAAGACCATCTGATCTCACTATCCTGTAAGTAAAATCGTATTTGCTCTCTAAATTATCGAGGGCTTTAATGAAATCATCGTACTCTTTTGGAGGTTGTCTGCCAAAGCTGAAAAATATCAAGTCATCTTTTGAAAACTCTCTCTTACTTGGGGAAGGCGGATGACATGGATATGGAACCACGTATATGTTTCCCCCATAGCCAGATAGCATCCTAACATATCTTTCATCAAAAACAAAAGCGGCATCAAATATATCAAGAGAAGAATATCCCATATCTTCCTTTGCCCCTTCGTGCACAACTAAGGTTACATTTCTTCCTTCTCTCTTCAGTTTTTTTGCTACTTCTTCCACATCTCTATATGGTATGCTGTTGTAAGATTCAACTATTAGAACATCGAAATCTTCATCAAGGATTTTTTTCTCGTCTATCCCTCCCCCATCCATTGTTTTTGGATCAAGCTCATAATAACATCTCACCACAAAATCTTCATCATCCTTTACTATTCTATGATGCCACCACTTGTTTGCACTTTCCTTATATGGAGCAAATACTTTCATTTGATGACCCTTCCTTAGAAGTTCTTTTCCTATAAGTTCTGCGTGCATCGAAACGCCACAGGTTGCATTCCATCTACTCAGAAAACCGATTTTCATTTCATCACCCTCAAAGTTTTATACAGAAACCTTTTTCAATCTAACGCTAAATTTGGAGCGATGTTCAAGAAACTGAAAGAAGTGAAGATATACAGGAAAAATAAAACGGTCGACATGGTGAAAAGGCTCGGCGTTCTAACTGCCAACAACATCCGCCTTGAAAGATATCCAATAAAGAGACCCGTTTCAATTTTTAATCCATCTATACTTATAGAAGATGAG
>JAGHAD010000059.1 GCA_021161685.1 Thermoplasmata archaeon
CCACACCTTCGAGTGTTATGACATCCTTACCATCGAGTTCCACCGCAAGCATCAAGCAGGATGGAACTGTTTTACCATCGACGATTATCGTGCATGCACCACATTCTCCCTCACCGCATCCTTCCTTAACGGATGTGATCCCCATGACATCCCTTAAAAAATCGATGGCTCTCATACTCGGATCGACTTCCACCCTTTGAAGGGTTCCATTCAAGGTAAAATGGATTTTCACCGTTTCTCACCTCGGAACATCAGCTGGCTTTCAGTAAGACATCTATCGAATCTCTTATCTGCTCGACGTTGCTTCTCATCTCTTCGGCAGAACCGAGAAGATTCTGTATCTCCTCGTAGATCGTGGATATGTTGTCCATGATGTTCTCGAAGAGATCGATCGTTCCTCTGACGACGTTACCCTCCTCCGAGAGATCGGTATCAGTTTTTTCCGATTTGTCCTTCAACAGTTCAACATTTCCCGTTATCGCCTTCGATCTATCCTCCACGTGCTCCCTCTTCTCCAGAAGATCGCCAACCACCTTCTTACCCTTCTCACTCTCCTGGGCGATCCTGTCCGAGCTCTCGCTGAGATGAACCGCTTGATCTGTGACTTCTCTCACTATATCCGCTATGTTCTCCAGAAGTTCTTTTGCCTTTCTTATCATGTTGGTCGATTCCTCTTGAGCTTTTCTGACCTCGCCGAGCAGTTTTTCAACGGATTCCATCATGTATATTATACACATATCCTCCGGGAGCAATCCGTTGTAAACCGCTATCGCCCTTTCCCTGCAGGTTGGATACCCACATGCTTCGCAGTTCCTCTCATCACCCAGCCTGTTTGTCTTTCGAAGTATCTCCTCTATGTATTCCTCGGGAGGAGTTCTGTAATCGACCTTCCTGTTTCTGAACTCTCTGAAGAAGTTCAGCCTTTCGTAGATCTTCTTTATATCCTTCATACTCACCGCATTTTTCATCATCTTGTTCTTCTTCCCCTTCGGTAAGCTATTCTTCGTGTATTTGACTATCACTCTCCTCTTCTCAAACACGGGTATGTCCTTTCTCATCGCCGGACCATCTATGCATCCTTCGCAGTAAAGTATGCCGACGAGCTTTGGAAGAACATCCGTTTCTCCCTTGTTGAGTTTTTCAGCGTATTCTTCGAGAAATGGGATGGCTCTATCCCTTCCTTCCGTTATCACTAAATCCTCCTCGAGCAATATGTCATCTATCTCCTTTCCTTTGAGATAACTCATCGCGGTTCTCGTCAAACCACCTGTGACTGGAAAGGATGTGGCATAGTAAGGTTGATAACCGTCGAGTTCTTCCTCATCCATCAAACTTGGTTTTATTCCCTTATCTTCGAAGAGTTTCTTGATCTCCTCGAAGGTTAGCACCAGATCCACCATACCCTTTACATCCTCGTGGATTATCTCATCCTTCCTCGCTATGCACGGACTTATGAAGATGATCTTGGCGTTCGGCTTTTCATCCCTGATGACCGCGGCGGTGGATAGCATGGGACTGTAAGCTCTCGAAAAATACTGTATCAGTTCGGGTTTCCACTTCTCTAGTAATTTATGAGAGAAGGGCACGGACTCGTTATAGCAATTTATCACATTACTCCACCCGAAAAATATAATATCAAATAAAATCCTTCACTCGATTATTATACCTGAGCTCCTTTAAATACAACGGAAGGGTCTTGTGGGGTATATTTTTAAAAGCGTGAGATAGATCTTTAAGAGGGCTATCTTCTGTCCTCCTCACAGTACGACTTGATATTCCAGGAATCTTAACCATCTTTGATACATTCCCCTCCATTTTCCTGCGGGACTTTCCTCAAAAGGAGTCTTGTCTCTCTTTTGGCTTACAATTTTGAGCCATTGTATTTTTTGCTTCATGGTGGTAAATATCTTCGTGTCAGGTGCCTACTGCAGATAAGTTCTAAAACGGTAATAATAAAAAGCCCTGCCACACGGGCAGGACTTTGGGACTTTAAAGGGTGTTGTTCATAGATGGATAGCTTTCCCTTCTGCTTCCTCGAAAGCTCCAAGTAGACATTCGGAGATGGTGGGATGAGGATGAATCGTCCAGGCAAGCTCTTCCACGGTAAGTCCATGTTTAATTGCTACGGTAGCTTCCATTATGAGCTCAGATGCAAATGGGCCAACCAAAGTGGCGCCAAGAACCTTTCCAGAAGATTTATCGTAAACAACTTTTACAAATCCTTCTCTTTCTTCCATAGCAGCTGCTCTTCCATTGGCAGATATTGGGAATTTGGCTACTCCATGTTTTTCCTTGTCCATGTTCTTCTCTTTCAAACCAACAGAAGCAACCTCAGGAGCTGTGTATATAACTGCAGGAACAACAGAGAGATCTACTTTCTTCTCTTCTCCCTTTATGTTGTAGGCGGCTACTATTCCTTCATGAAAACCTACATGAGCAAGCATTATCTTTGCCCTGACATCGCCAGCTGCATATATGCCTTCAATGTTGGTTCTTAAGTTTTCATCTGTGACGATACCCCTTTCCACATTAACGCCAAGAGCCTTTACATCGTCGCCGATGTTCGCCCTTCTTCCAACAGAAACAAGCACCTTTTCTACTTCTATATCAAGTGTCTCCTTTGGTGTCTCTACGCTTACAGAAAAACTTTCTCCTTTCCTATCAACCGCTTTTACTTTGGAGGATTCATAGATATTAACACCTATTCCTTTGAGAGCTTTTCTTAGAACATCTGCTACATCGCTATCTTCTGCTGGAAGGATATGGTCCATTATCTCGACTATGTATGTTTTAACTCCAAGCATAGAGAAAAAGCTCGCCATCTCAACGCCTATTACACCGCCACCAACTATCAAAATTGACTTTGGCAGGCTTTCCATCTTGAAAACATCATCGCTTGTCCAAACGCCCTCTACCTCATTGAACGGTGGGAAAAGCGTTGGAACGGATCCTGTCGCTATAAGTATATTCTCTGCTTCGAATGTATTCTCTCCAACCTTCACAACACCAGGTTTTTCTATAAAAGCCAGTCCTTTTACATACTCTATTCCATTTTTCTTGAGAAGGTATTCGACTCCTTTTCTTGATGTAGTTATTGCTCTTTGCATGTGCTTTTTTATTTTGTCGAAGCTGTAATTTACTTCAGAAGCTGTTATGCCAATCCTTTGCCCCTTATTTTGAATTTCATTATAAAGTTCTGTTGCAACAAGAAGTGCTTTTGTCGGTATACAACCTTTGTTGGTGCATGTTCCGCCAGCGTGTTCCTTTTCTACAGCAAGGACTTTCAGTCCAAGATGAGCCATCTTTATAGCAGAAACATAGCCAGCTGGCCCAGCTCCTATAACTATTGCATCATACATATTAACAACCCTCCCTTTTTGTGAGTTCTTCTATGTTCATTATGCCATCTCTATCTTGAAAATCCAGGTGTTTTCTGGGTCTTCGTTCAATAGATCTGGATCGTCTGCCAACGCTTTATTGACTTCTACTACCTTTCCAGAAACAGGTGCTTCAAGGTCAACCGCAGCCTTTGCAGTTTCAAATGACGCTATTACCTCGCCTTTTTCAAAGGTGTCTCCTACATCTTTTTTGAAGTTGATGAATGTAATATCTCCTGAATCTTCTATAAAATCCTTTGTAACTCCCAAAAGAGCTGGTGTGCCTTCTTCAATCCAAACTCTACCTTCGTATTCCTTTCTCATCCTATCACCTTCTCTCCCTTTTCTACAGTAAGATCAATGAATTCGTCATACCCGATAAGATCCGCGAAACTTTCTTCTTCCGAATATCCTCTGCATACAAAATCGTCTTTAAGTGCCTTTACCTCAATACCTTTGTTCTTTAACTCCGTTATAAGCTTTTCATCAAGCGCATAAAGAACTCCATCCTGCAAAAGAGCGATGACATCACCACTTTTCGCAAGTTTTATCTTTTCTAAAGAAATACTATGACTTGGTGGATACTTAACTATTATCATCATCCTGCATCACCTCTTCACATGAATATAACGAAGTCAAATTCGTGCACAAAATCAGAAAGATCTTCTTTTGATATCAACTTTATGTTCCAATCCTCACCGATTTCTACCTTTCTCTCTTCTATGTCTTCTTTCACCGCATATATCTCGGTTTCATACCTTTTTATGTATCTATGCACAGTCTTTATCGGAAGAAATCCCATCTTCTCCGGTGCATAGTCTTTGTTCAATCCAATTACGGAGTCGTCCATCAAAAGAATAGCTGGCTCAATATCCTCACCGTACATTCCAAAAGTTGTTCTAAAAGTTTCGTTAATCCAAATTGTTCCCATAGCAGGTTTATAGCTCACAAAAAGCACCTTCTTCATTCTCATCACCTCACGCCATAAGGTTTATAAACCTATCGCTCTCGTAAATCAAAGACGCAAGTTCTGGAAGACCACTGAGCTTTGCACCAGGTACTATGCCATCTTCAGGAAGTCCTCTATACTGGAAACATATACCACATATATGAACCTCAACTCCCTTTTTGATGAGTTCTCCAATCATCTGAGGTATGTCCCTGTCACCTTTAATCGGTCTTACCTTTGTGTTTATTGCAAGAACACTATCGGAGAAGAGAAATATAGCTGCTTCATGCC
>JAGHAD010000027.1 GCA_021161685.1 Thermoplasmata archaeon
GATAGGGACTCAGCCCTTATGGTTTTGTGGGTTGAAAAATCAGATGAATACATGAAGAACATGGAAATTAATAAAAAGATATTGAAAGAAATTGAGAGGCTTAATCAAAAAAGTTCACATCTATCTCTAAGGGCGACTGGGGATGGAATAGTTACCCTACAAATTCATGATTTGACAAACCAGGCTAGAAAAGTAATAGAGCCATTGATTTTCGTTATCATCCTTCTTATCCTTTTGCTCTTCTTCAGGAGATTTTCTTACATCATTTTGCCGATGCTCTCTTTGGCGGTATCCATAATTTGGACGTTTGGAACCATGGTTCTGCTTGGCATGCCCTTTAATGCTTTAATGGTAGCCGTTATTCCCCTGCTTCTAGGTCTTGGAGTCGATTACTCGATACACCTATCAAACACTTATCTGGTAGAAAGGGAGAAGGGAAAGAATCCAAAGGAGGCTATAGGTACAGCCATAGAGGAAGTTGGAAGAGCTCTTTTTCTATCCATGCTAACAACAGCTATAGCATTTCTTTCATTCCTCTCAGCAAGTATTCCACCGGTCAGGAACTTTGGTTTGATCCTTTCTTTTGGCATATTATACACCTTCATAAACGCATTAGCTTTGCAAGCTCCCCTGAGATATCTAATCGATAGAAAAAAAGGAGATAAGGTGAAAGAGAGAAGGTTTCCATCGTTGGAAAAAGGGATGGAGTTCTTTGCAAGGTTTATTTTGAAGAACGAGAAGTTGGTCGTGGTATTCGTTGTCATCCTCTCTGCCTGCATGCTATTTGAGGCTGCGCAGAGCGAAGTATCGTTTGATTTTAAAGAATTTGTCCCTGAGAACAATCCAGCAATCAAACTATTCGACAAAATAACGGAAGATTTCCCCCATGCGGGACACGATCAAGAGCATATCCTGATAGAAGGAAAGGTTGATACGGTTGATGCTTTGAGAGGAATAAGAAGAACCCATTTGAACTTGAGAGATGACAGGTTCGTTGCCAGAAGAGGCGATGGTTCGGTGAAGGTACTTAGCATCTACACCTTGATAAAGCAATCCGCCATGCTGAACAAAAGCTTGGTAAAGAAGTTTAACCTGGATGAGAATTTCATACCAAGGACCGATGAGGATGTAAGGAGACTTTTCGATTACCTTTACGATTCAAAGCTATATGGCGCACAGGCGAGAGCCCTACTTTATAGAGAAGGTGGTCTATATAAAGCTACAGTTATACAGGTCGAAATCGATCCATCCATTTCTAAAGGAAAACTGTCTCACAACCTTTACATTCTGTCGAGGGAAATAAGCGATGATTTATCAAGTTATGGAAATGCAAGAGCTATAGCAACTGGACCTTTGCTAATCACGCTATCAATTATCGATTCTCTAACAAAAAGCCAGATAAGGTCAACCCTTTTCTCTTTCATCATAGCTTTCCTCATACTCCTCATAGTGTACAGAAGGTTCCTGCTGGCGCTCACGGCAATGATCCCGGTTACCATATCCATGGTATGGATACTTGGTACCATACATCTGGTTGGTTTCAGCCTTAACGTTCTCACCATTTCGATAACAAGCCTAACCATAGGGATGGGAATAGATTATGCCATTCATACCATAGAGAGGCACCGCTTGATAATATCAAATTCCAGGAGGAAGGAAAGGGCAGTGGAAAGAACCATATCCCATACTGGCTCCGCCTTGCTGATATCTGCATTAACGACCGCTTCGGGTTTCTCCGTTCTGATCTTTGCCCCAATGCCACCTCAAGTCCAGTTTGGTCTGATAACTGCATTAACCATATCCTATGCTTTCATCATAACGGTTGCACTACTTCCAGTTGTTCTGGTTAAGCTCAGATATCCCTCCAAGTAAGAATCGGATTTCTTGCTGCAAATACTTCATCCACCCTCTTAACTGGAGCCTTGTGTGGAGCTTGCTTTACAATTTCTGGATCCTCGTTTGCTATTTCTACAAGAGCATCAACATATCTGTCTATGTCTTCCTTCGTTTCGCTCTCCGTTGGCTCTATCATAAGAGCTTCCTTCACGATGAGAGGGAAATAAATCGTTGGGGGATGGAAGCCATAATCAATCAATCTCTTGGCTATATCCAAAGCCCTTATCCCTTTTTCTCTTCTCAATCTCTCACAGCTAACCACAAATTCATGCTTCTTGAGATCCTTGTATGGTATGTCAAATACCCTTGCTTTCTTTAATCTCTCTTTCATATAGTTTGAATTAAGTACGGATACTTCCGCAACTTCCTTTAAACCCCCTTTTCCAAGAAGAAGCAGGTAGACGTATGCTTTTATGCAAGCTTCAACATTTCCATAGAACTCCCTAATTTTTCCTATGGAGTGAGGACAATCGTAATCAAGAACATACTTTCTTCCAACCTTTTTAATTCTCGGCACGGGCAGGAATTTTTCCAATTTTTCTTTAACGCCAATTGGTCCAGCTCCGGGACCTCCTCCTCCATGAGGGGTTGCAAACGTTTTATGGAGATTGAGATGAACTATGTCAAATCCCATGTCACCTGGTCTCGATATACCAAGGATTGCATTCAGGTTTGCTCCATCGTAATAAAGTAAAGAGCCCGCATCATGAACTATTCTTGCAATTTCCAAAATATTTGATTCAAATATTCCAAGAGTATTCGGATTGGTTAGCATGAAGCATGCAGTTTTGTCTGAGATGACCTTTTCCAAAGCATCTATGTCTACCATTCCCTCCTTATCCGATGGTACCTCTATAACTTTGCATCCAGCCATGCTCGCTGATGCGGGATTTGTTCCATGGGCAGTATCTGGTATAATGACTTCGTTCCTCTCTTCACCATTGAATTCATGATAAGCCTTTGCAAGCAAAATTCCAAGAAACTCTCCATGAGCGCCCGCAGATGGCTGTAAGGTAAAGGCGTGCATCCCTGTTAGCTCGCACAGAAATCTTTCTAGGTTGTAGAGGATCTCTAACGTGCCTTGGACGGTTTCAACGTCCTGATAAGGATGAAGGTTTTTAAATTCCTCCCAATTTGCAATTTCTTCGCATATCTTTGGATTGTACTTCATTGTGCAAGATCCCAGTGGATACATTCCCGTTTCGATTCCATAGTTCATCTGACTCAGCCTGAAGAAATGCCTCACAACTTGGTTCTCTTCAAGGTTTGGTATGGCTGGAGGTCTTTCTCTCCTTAAGCTCTTCGGCACTTCCTCCAATGAACATTCCACCTGCTCTTTCCTTTGAGGTAAATGGATTAAAAGGGGTTCATCAAAAACCGCCATCCTATACATGGTACACCTCCTTTATGGCTATCAAAAGCCTATCTATGTCTTTCTCGGTATAAAGCTCGGTTATTCCAAAGAGTAAACAATTCTTGAGTTCTGGATAAAATCTTCCGAGATGCAAACCAGCCTGCATGTTTCTCTTGGCAAGCTCCATATTGAGATAATCCGCATCATGGGAGAAACTTGCAACAAATTCATTGAAGTGCTTGCCTTTAAACCTCTTCTTAAACCATGGCAAGGAACATATCTTTTCCGCAAGTAACCTACCAAGTTTCAGATTCAATTTTGCGAGCTCAACAAGCCCTTTACCTCCAATTAAAGATAAGTATACTGCAGCGGATAGGGCGCAGAGGGCTTCGTTTGTGCATATGTTGCTCGTTGCCTTATCTCTTCTTATGTGCTGCTCCCTAGTTTGTAAGGTCATGCAGAATGCCCTGTTTCCATCTCTATCATGGGTCAATCCTATTATCCTGCCAGGCAATTGCCTTAGAAATTTCTTACGACATGCGAATATTCCAAGGGAAGAGCCTCCGAAATTCATGCCCATACCTAAGCATCTTCCCTCTCCAACCACTATGTCTGCACCGTACTCTCCCGGGGGCTTGACTATTCCCAAGCTTATTGGATCTACGCCAACTATGAATACAGCCCCTTTTTTATGAACCATGTCTGATATTTCTGGTGCCATTTCTTCAAAAATCCCAAAATAGTTTGGGTTTTCCACGTAAACCGCAAACGCATCCCTTGATAGGTTCTCTTCCAGGTGGTTTATATCGATCGTTCCCTTCTCATCATCGTAGCGGATTTCCTTGATTTTTACCCCAAGCCCCTTTACGTAATTCCTCAGGACGAGTTTTCTCTCCCATGATATGTTATTGGGAATTAGAACTTCCTTTCCCTTCATTATTCTGTAGCTCATCCTCACCGCCTCTCCCAGGGCGGTTGATACATCGTATAAAGACGAATTTGCTATCTCCATTCCAGTTAGTTCAGCTATTAAGCTCTGGTATTCAAACATAGCTTGCAAGAGACCTTGAGAGAGCTCGGGCTGGTAGGGAGTATATGAGGTGTAAAATTCTGATCTCGAAATGATGGCTTTCACAGCAGCAGGAACATAATGGGGCTTTATTCCTCCTCCCAAGAAGCTGAGCATCTCTGGAAAAGGCTTGTTCTTCTCTGCTATCTTTTTTAATTCCCTTTCCACTTCCAGCTCGCTTTTCCCCTCTGGAATGTTGAGATCTTTCACCTTGATCTCTTCTGGTATGTCAGAAAACAGTTCTTTTATATCCTTGATTTTCAATTCCCTGAGCATCTTTTCCTTCAAAGATGCATTCGGTATAAATGGCATTAGCTGATGTTATCAAAAAGCAATTAAAGAAGGTTATGATGTTTTTAGGGTACTTCGAAATTATTTGTGGATGAGCGAAAACTCATCCACTACACCCTCTTCAACTCACTCGAATGTCTGAGTTATTTTTACCAACAATCAATCCATAATCGCGCAAGTCTCTAAAATGATCCCTATGTTGTTCCAAGATATCCCGTCATTAACTCCTGAAAACTCAGCTGGAGTACAGCCTAGAGTTATGTATTATTCCTCTCAACTGGAAAAATCTTGTTCCGCATTCGA
>JAGHAD010000096.1 GCA_021161685.1 Thermoplasmata archaeon
CAAAATTTTGTGATCCAACTCTTCAGCTATTTCTTTGAGATTGTTTTTCAAATGGATGAAATCCATTATTATGCCCTTTTCGTTGGGATTACCATATACCTTTGCATGTATAGCATAGCTATGACCGTGCAATCTTCCGCATTTTTCGTACTCTGGAATTATGTGTGCAGCAGAAAATTTGATTCCCGCTTTCCATCCATCTATTCTGATATATCCTATCATCTTCTGAACAGAGACCTTTTCCTTTATATAGGTTGCGGAGATTATATCTCTAGCATTTTGTCAAGCGGTTTCTTTGCCATCTCCATCACATTGCTGGATAACTCAACCCTGGGCTCTAGATTTTCCATGCTTGCAAGAATCTTTTCCAAGGTTATCTTTTTCATGTCTGGACAAACGGCTTTATCTATTTCATAGAACCTCTTGTCAGGATTCTCTTTCCTAAGCCTGTAACACAGTCCTTTTTCGGTTCCAACTATGAATTCCTTTGCTTTCGACTCCCTAACGTGCTTCACCATCCCATTAGTAGAAAAAACAAAATCAGCTATGTCTATAACGTCTGGTCTGCACTCTGGGTGCACCATAATTTCAGCGTTTGGATATTTGCTTTTTAGTCTTAATATATCATCTTTGCTTATGTTTTCATGGGTATGGCAGTACCCCGGCCATATCATAATTTCTTTATCCACAACAAACCTCTTAACATAGCTTCCAAGGTTTCTATCTGGTACGAATATAATCTTTTTGGCATCCAGCTTTTTTATCACATGAACCGCATTTGCAGAGGTACAGCATATGTCTGCCATTGCTTTTGTTTCCGCAGTCGTATTGATGTAAGCAACGGTTAATGCATCTGGATTTTCATCCTGTAACCTTTCAAGCTCTTTTATGTTCACCATATCAGCCATCGGGCACCTTGCATCCAGTGAGGGGTGAAGAACTACCTTGTCTGGATTAAGAATTTGAGCTGACTCAGCCATGAAATTTACACCACAAAATACGATATACTTTGACGAAACCTTAGTTGCTTTCCTTGACAAATCAAGGGAATCTCCAACAAAGTCCGCTATATCCTGTATTTCCGGGGGTTGGTAGTTGTGGGCAAGTATTACTATGTTTCTCTCTCGTTTTAATCTCTTTATTTTTGAAACGAGTTTTTCCATTCCATCTCCAGTAAAGGGGTTGTCTCATAAAGTTTTCTGTTCGTTTTTGAGTCTTTTTAAAATCTGTTCCGCTACTTTTTTCCCGGATAAAAGCATTCCTCCAAACACCGGTCCCATTCTTGGTGCACCAAAAACCGCATTTGCAGCCATTCCAGCCACGAATAAGCCGGGATACACTTCCTTGGTATTTTCAACGACCATCTTTTCCCCGATTTCAGCCCACATTGCTTTCTCTTCTTCTACCTTCCCAGATGGTGTCAAAAGCTTTCCCATCTTTTTTTCAACGATCCTGCATATCTCCGCATCGTGCCCGGTTGCATCTATGCAGTATTTTGATCTGATGGATATTGGATCGACGTGTAGTTTGGCAAGATCAACAGCGCTCCAGTTTATGACAAATCCACTGACCTTATCCTTTCTAACCAAAACATCTTCAACGTAAACGCCGGTGAATATCTTTGCTCCCGCATCAACTGCAGATGATATGAGTTTTGAACCAGCCTCTATAGCATCTGCACAGAAATATCCATTTTCTTCCTTGATTCTCACACCTATTTCTTCGAGGAGGTGCTTTGATTCCTCTTGAACCACTATGACGGGGAACATCATTCCGCCACCCCATATGCCTCCTCCGGGAGATAGCTTTCTCTCAAATACCACAACCTTTTTCCCCTTTGCTGCAAGTAACCTGGCTGCAGTCAATCCCGCAGGTCCAGCTCCCGCGATGGCTACGTCGACTTCTAAACTATTTAGAAAATTCCTGAGGTGATTGCCAACTATGATTCTCGAAACCTCGATCTCATCCAAGTCCATGTGCACCATGTGCATTCTGAAGAGAGTTAACCTTTTAAAGGTAGCGTTTCCTAACTAGATAGAATGGTAAAGGTAAGGGGACTGAGGAGGGAAGATCTCTTCCCCTTCATGAATCTTCTTTTCAGGATTTTTCCCCATAGATACGATCCAGCAACATTTACGAGCCTTTATGAGATCTATCCTAAAGGGATGCTCGTTGCGGAGGCAGATGGGGAAATAGTGGGATTTTTAGTTGGAATAAAATCTTCTAGAGATAAAGCTAGGATACTTTTGCTTGGAGTAAAGGATGGGTTTAGAAGAAAAGGAATCGGCTCGCTCCTGCTTAAAAGGTTTTTAATAGAAATGACCTTTGAGGGTGTCAAGCAGGTGAGGCTCGAAGTTAGGACTAGCAACAGGGAAGCGATTTCTTTCTACAGGAAACATGGCTTTAGCATGGTTAGGCTGATCAAGGGATTATATGAGGATGGTGAGGACGGTTACCTTATGGTAAAGATGCTCTAATCACTTGTTTTTTGGATTTTTGAACCTCTTCGCCATCTGGTCTAACCTTGTATATAGTTTATCAAAGCCCGGATATCCCTTGCACGATAACAGCTTTGCTATGCCCTTTCCTAGAGTAAAAACTGCGAGCATGTGTTCCCTCTTGGATTTGTAAATATGATATGGATTGACATCGAGTTCCTCGTAGTCCTTGAAAGCCTGTCCATCATCCCCGCAGGTTTCCTCAAAATATGTTCTCAGCTGTAGCATTAGCGTATGTAGCTGAATAAGTTCATCCTTCTGCATTACCATCCCTTATAAGCAGGATTTAAGAGATGTATGTAAATGGATTTTAATAAAGTTTCGTTGACCTTGTAGACTTGTCCGAATAAGCGTATCAAAAAAGCTTTAATGGCAAGGGCAGTAGCTGATGAAACGGTTTTGAAGTTACAAAGAAATGCTATCTATTTGCAACCTTAGACATTGAGAGGAACAAGATCATCTACCTGAAGGTTTACCTGTAGGGAATGCTTTAATAGCTTATTACTTCTTAAAAGATGTGAAGTAATGGGTGATGTGAATGAGTATTGAGGACTTGTTTGTTCAAATCCCCATTGAGATATGGGACAAGATAGTTGAAGAGGAACCGGAATGGCGCCACATGCATAGATTCCTTGAAAAATACGGATTTGGTAGATTTGCCGTTTTGATGGTTGCTGCTGGTTTGAACGACTTTCAGCTCAAAGGAAAGGCTGAGATTGTCTATTGGCCCAAGCTTAAAGAGCTGCTTGAGAAAAAAGAGACCCCTACTTCACTGAAAGAAATGGAAGATACTCTTAAAGAGTTCTACACAAAGGAAAGACTGCCTGATTTAAAGCTGAAGAGACTTAATCGCTTTCTTTCGAGCAAACTTGCAGGTAGGCTTTGGGGAACAGAACCCAAAGGCACAGCTGAGAACTTTATCGGGATATGGTATGAGCTTGCTGCTACAATGGGGCAAGATAAGGATGCTAAAACCATCGCTTTTGCGATGAAGTGCCTTGGTATATCACTTCTTATGGCCGGAGAAAGCGATTTCAGCTTTGAAAAAATCCCAATTCCTGTGGATTACAGGGTTAGGGAGTTTACGAAAAGGCTTGGAATCAGCGTGAAAGATGATGAGGACGTGAGAAGATTCTGGAATCATGTTCTTGAAGGAATCAGGAAGAGAGTCAACATAAACATGATCCACCTCGATTCTCTGATATGGCAGATTGGAGTGCTAAGAAAACATGAAATTGTGGAATACTTCTCCAGATTTGGTTTAAGTGAGCTTGGTGAGAAGATAGCGGAGTTAGTAGAATGAGACTCTGTGTTGTGCCTTGCGGTAGTCTGAAAATATGGGATAGGAATCCGAATGCTGGACCAGTTAAAGCGAGAGACGTCTACATCGGCAATTTTGCCAAGACATGTATCGAGTATGCTGAGAAATTCTATCCTAACTCTTACGTCATTCTATCAGCCAAGTATGGATTTCTGTTTCCAGACGAGATCATTCCAGGGAACTACAATGTAACCTTCAAAGATCCAAGAACAAATCCAATAGGTGTTGAAGAGCTTAGAGAGCAGGCTAAAGAGAAAGGTCTGACGAAATATGATGAAATCGTTGTTGTGGCCGGTAGCGAGTACGTTAAAGTTGTGGAGAAAGTCTTTACAGGAAAGAGAATTATAACTCCGCTGAAGGGTCTTGGTGGAATGGGTCCAATGATTTCAGCGATGAAGAAAGCTATAAAAGAAGGGGTGGAACTATAATATGTCCTGTAAACGCAGTTACCTTTCGAAACTAATTAAATTCTGCAACCATGAGCTAACTCGAGTGATCCCGAAAAGACCTTTTATTGACAGAAATATTGTGTTCAAATGCAACTGGCTCGATACAGGCTATGGAGGTCCTTGCAGAAAAGCTGGAGGATGAAACATATATATCAAGCAATTTCCTAGCGATGTATCTTGAAAGATGGATAGGTCCTGATTAAAAACGGACACACAAGTTCTGTTTTCCATCAACTTTATGTACTTTTCAAGTATGATTCGATTGGGATTGGAATGACTGTAACACTTGTGATAGGTACGCAATGGGGAGATGAAGGCAAAGGAAAGATAGTTGATTTTTTCGCTGCTGATGCAGACTACGTTGTTAGATTTCAAGGCGGAAGCAATGCGGGACATACCATTAAGGTTGGAAATGAAATTTACAGGTTCCACTTGCTCCCATCTGGCGTCGTGAGAGGGAAGAAAGGAATAATAGGGAATGGCGTCGTCGTCGATCCTCAAGTTTTGGTTGAAGAAATCAAAAACATGAAAAACAAAGGGATGGAACCAAAGCTCATAGTTAGTGAAAGAGCACACGTTGTTATGCCTTATCATAAATTACTTGATGGGGCTGAAGAGAGATATCTAGGGAATAGAAAGATAGGGACAACCAAAAGGGGTATAGGACCATGCTACAGCGACAAGTTTGCAAGAAGGGGTATAAGGATGGGAGATTTGTTGGATAAAGAAGTACTCAAAGAAAAACTTGATACCATCGTTCCAATTAAACGGGAACTGTTGAAGATATATGGGATAGAAGAGAAGCTGGATGCGAACGAAATTGCAGAAAGGTATCATATGTATGGAAAGGAACTGGAACCTTACATTGGCGATACCCTCATAGAGTTAGAGAAGGCATTTAGGGAGGGAAAGAACATCCTCCTAGAAGGTGCACAGGGAACAATGCTAGATATAGACTTCGGAACATACCCATATACAACATCTTCCAATACGATAGCTGGGGGCGCTCTTACCGGCTGCGGTATAGGAATAGGTAAAATAGATAGGGTAATTGGAGTTGTCAAAGCGTATACCACAAGAGTGGGAAGTGGACCTCTACCAACAGAGCTTAAAGATGAGGTGGGAGAGCATCTTCAGGAAAAAGGAAAGGAGTTTGGTACCACAACTGGAAGGAAGAGAAGGTGCGGTTGGCTTGATCTAGTTGTAGTTAAGCATGCATGCTTGATATCTGGCATTACGGAACTCGCTATAACAAAACTAGATGTTCTGGATGGACTGGAAACCATCAAGGTATGTACTGGTTACAGGCTTGGAGATAAGATTATCGATTACTTTCCCTCTAGAATAGACATTCTTGAGAAATGCAGACCCATTTTCAAGGAATTCAAGGGATGGGAAAGCATAGACAAGAATTCTAGAAGAATTGAAGATCTTCCAAAAGAAGCTAGGGAATATCTGAAATTCATAGAGAAGGAAGTTGGAGTAAAGATCAAACTAGTATCGATAGGTGCAGAAAGGGAGGAGACCATAACAATTTAATCTCTTTTCAATGAATGTAAGTATTTCTTTATCTCTATCACACTCTTGAGCTTTCTTCCGTCAGGTAATAGCAAAATTGGAACGGTCTTTTGAAGGTCTGTATAGACTTCATAGAAAACTGCTTCAGTCAGTTGATCAACACTCCACTCTTTCATATCATGGGGATAGGTTTTGATCTCTATGTCGATTCCTTCTGGTATGTGCTCTTTTACGTATTCGCATCTCTTGCAATTCTCTAAGCCAAACAGAATTGGTTTGTCGATCTTTTTCATAATAGAACTTAATGTCAAAGGATTTTTAAAAATTAGATCTCCGGTAGAGAAATTCTTTCCACTTCCAACCTATCTGCAGTTGGATATTCTTCTACAATAAAACACTTGTAACCCTTTTTCTTCAGATCTTTGGCGATTTCTTCAAGTATCCAAGCTGCCATTTCGATTCTTTTCTTGTCACTGTCAAATCTTATAAGGTTTTGCGGTATATCGAATTCCTCTGCCAATTTTTTCGCAGTTTCCATGCAACCGGGCTCCACAACCCCTTTGATCAATAAACCTTCGCTTGTAATAATATCTAGGTCAGTCGCCACATTTCTAGCCCTTCTCTTTATCCTATTTCTCAGCTGTATCCTGTCTTTAAAAGATGCGGAGCAGTAGTGTATGCCAATTTCAACCTCGTCGATTACCCTCTCAACGACCCTTTTTGCCACCCCCTCACTTCCCTTAGCTGCTGAAGAAACATCGCTTTTAATCTCGTATCCTTTTTCTAGCAAAGCTCTAGAATTCGTCGGCGAAAATTCAAGCTCATTCAAGTTTATCCACTTAATGCCCTTAGAGTCGCACCACCTTATTAAAGCTACCATTTCTTCTTCCTTATCAGGTAAAGAAGGGATTTCGACGGCAACATCCACGCTCTCTCTCAAAGATATTTCAATAGCCTTTGCCACTTCGGTTTTTTCCATTTTATCCCAATACTGGAGCATAGGGTGAAACCTTATTTCATCCAATCCACTACTAACCAGATCTGGAATATGCTCTGCATTTTTCAATCCAGATGTATACATATGGATGTGGAATTTTTCTCCGTGTTCCTCTTTCATCATGGAAATATAATCCCTTGCTCTTTGCCAAACCATTAGAGGATCTCCTCCAGTTAAGCCCGCCCCCTCGGCTTCTATGAGCTTGCATTCCATAATTATTTTGTCTAAATCCCTTTCATTATCGAGCTTCCATTCATTTGCATACACAACATCCTTTCCTTTTTTCTTTTCGCTCAGAGGGCAGTAAAAGCAGGAAGCTGGGCACAAACCAGTTACCAACAAAACCAGCTTTGCACCCTTTGCACATAGTTTACACGCTGGAGAGAGTGGAGGGACATAAAAACTTCCAGCTTTCCATTTCCTTATCCGCATTTCATCCAAATTTTACCTTACCATTTTCCAACAAGTCCATTTTCTCAGCCTGTGGTCTTTTTGGCAGGCCGGGCATTGTGGTTATTTTTCCGCTCATCGGGACAAGGAAGCCCGCACCTGCTGAAAATTTTATTTCCCTTATTGTTATTTTGAAGTTTTTTGGTCTTCCCAATAGGGATGGATCATCCGAAAGCGAGAACTGGGTTTTTGCTATGCAGATCGGTAGCTTATCTAGATCCAGCTTCTCTGCCAGTTTTATATCTTGCTCAGCGGTTACGGTATAGACTACCCTGTCCGCTCCATACATTTCCCTTGCAATGATCTCTATCTTTTCTTTTATTGGAAGATCCAGATCATACAAGAATTTGAAATCGCTCCTTTTATTGTGCATTAAAGCAATAAGCTTGCCAGCAAGCTCTATACCACCCTCCCCTCCATGCTTCCAAACTTCTGCAACCGCAAAGGGAACATTTTTTTGATCGCAGTATTTTTCTACTATTTCTATCTCTTCATCTCTATCTGTATCGAATTTGTTCAGGGCTACTATGAATGGCACGCCAAACTTGGTCAGGTTTTCCATGTGCTTTTCTAGGTTTTCAAGTCCTTTTCTTACATCTCCTCTTCCATGCCTCTTCAGAGCCCTTATACTAACTACGAGAACCGCAGCATCTGGTTTTAGTTTTCCAACCCTACAAACTATATCGAAAAACTTCTCTGCTCCAAGCTCAGATCCGAATCCAGCTTCCGTAACAAAGTAATCGGCAAGTTTGAGTCCCAATTTCGTTGATATCAGGCTACTTGCTCCATGTGCTATGTTTGCAAAAGGTCCCCCATGAACGAAGGCAGGGACACCTTCTAAAGTTTGAACCAAGTTTGGCTTGATGGCATCTTTGAGAAGAACACAGAGAGCGCCAACGGCATTTAGATCTT
The DNA here is from genome assembly GCA_021161685.1 of Thermoplasmata archaeon. Lineage (GTDB taxonomy): Archaea > Thermoplasmatota > E2 > DHVEG-1 > B18-G2 > JAGHAD01. The sequence goes on from JAGHAD010000096.1 coordinate 8,146, forward strand.
TTGCAGTTATTGGATTGTCATCAAAGTCATAGGCGACTATTATCCTTCCAAGTCTTTCCTTGAGATCCTTTATATCCTGATACAAGCAAACTATGGCCATTATTTCCGATGCTGGGGTTATTGAAAATTCCACTTCATGAGGAACTCCATTCGACGGCCCACCAAGTCCTATAACTACGTGCCTCAAAGATCTATCGCTTATATCCATTACCCTCGGCCAGACGATGTATCTCGGATCTATTCTGAATTCGTTTCCATGGTGAAGATGATTATCAACCAGGCTCGCTAACAAGTTATGAGCTGAGGTTATGGCATGCATGTCGCCGGTAAAATGCAAGTTTATATCTTCCATGGGAATAACCTGGGAATGACCACCACCGGTAGCCCCTCCCTTTATCCCCATCATCGGACCCAATGATGGCTCCCTAATGCCTAGCATGACTTTCTTTCCAAGTTTTGCTAGAGCTTGGGCTAATCCTATCGTTATGGTTGTTTTTCCTTCTCCTTCTGGAGTCGGGTTTATGGTTGTAACTAGAATCAATTTTCCATCTCTTCTTGCCTTTAATCGATCCCAAGATCTTAGAAGAACCTTCGCTTTGTACTCCCCCCACGGCACTATCTCGTCTTGCTTCAGACCGGCGATTTCTGCAATTTCTTCTATAGGCTTTGGTTTTACCGATGAAGCAATTTCCACATCAAACTTCATTTTGTTGAGAAGATATGGAAAGCGTACTTAAGGTTTATGTGCATCTTTAGTCTAAATGAAGGTGGAAACAAAAATTCCAGGCATGCTTTGTATAGTTATTTCTTTCATCCCATGGATCATCTACTGGGTATTATGTGGTATGGGGAATGCTGCAGGAATCGTTATTGCTCTTGTCATCGCCTTACTTCTTATAACACCCCAAATCCGCAAGATGGACTTCAACCTGATGGATTTAACATCCCTTCTCTATTTCGGCACAGCCACCATTTCTACATTTATCCTCAATCTGAACGTATTTGTCGAGAGAAGCGGTTTTCTTGGCTACCTTGCTTTGTTTCTGATGGCTTTGGTTTCCATAGTCATCAAACAACCTTTTACCTTTCAAGCTTCAAAGAGAGATTATCCAGAAATTTACTGGAAAGAGAGATCATTCATTGTTATCAATAACCTGATCACCGGAGCATGGGCAGGGATTTTCATGGCAAATGCAACCACGTTTTTGCTTTTAAACAGGTCTTTTGCAGTAATCCCTTCAAACACATTGATAGCTCTCGGCATAGCATTTTCGATTATCTTCCCCTTAAAAGCACCAGCCTATCTCGCTACAAAGGAATTCGGGAAATACGATTGGAAGGTTGATGTAAAAAGATCAAAAGGAGAAAACGAATACGATGTCATAATCGTTGGTTCAGGTATTGCTGGTCTAACCTGTGGTGCTTTGCTATCAAAAAGAGGTTACAGGGTTTTAGTTTTGGAACAGCATTCTCAGGTGGGAGGTTACTGCTCATCTTTTAAGAGAAAGGATTTTGTTTTTAATACAGGCGTTGAAAACATAAGTGGATTATGGGAAAGAGGACCGATAACCTATCTTCTCAAGGAACTTGATCTTGAGAGGAATGAACTTTTCGTAAGGAACAGGATGAGGTTTATCTTTAAAGGTAAAGAGATCGATGCCAGCAGTTTAGAGGAGTTCATAAAATCTCTATCAGAGATGTTCCCGGAAGAGAAAGATAATATCTATGCATTCTTTGATGAAGCTAAGAAAGCCTATGAGGAATGTTACAAAGACCTGGTTTATGGCATACCAACACCCTCGGAGCTTACAATCCAGTAATCTCATACAAAATACCACTTGCATTAAAACAAACCAG
>JAGHAD010000039.1 GCA_021161685.1 Thermoplasmata archaeon
GCCATGTATGCAGAGCTGGGCGGTATACTTTCAATGACTGGTGTTGCAATATTTGCACTTGGATGTCACACCATAATACCTGATATTTATAGAGGTATAGGCGACTACAGAAAAACAAGAAACGTTGTTATTCTCGCCTTTCTGATACCAACAATCATTTATGCAATCTTCATGATATCTTTCCTGCTGGTTTTTGGTAGAGACACTCCGCAGATAGCAACTCAGGGTCTGGAAATTCTCTATGGAAGACTTGGAAAAATCGTGGGAAACATCATACCTCTCTTGGCTATAACCACAAGTTACATAGGAATAGGTCTTGCCCAGCAGAGCAACAGCAAGGAATTTCTCAAACTGAAAAAATCGATAGCATGGAGTCTAACGACCATACCTCCATTAGTTGTTTATCTTGCCGGCATCAAGAATTTCGCAGATGTTCTGGCTTTTGCCGGAGACACTGGAGATATGATGGCTTTCATAATCCTGCCGCTAGTTATGCTGGTAATCAGAAGATACAGAGAAACGAAAGTTTATTAAAACAAATATTCGATTTTTCAACGGTGGGGTGCACATAGAGGTAAAAAGTAGATTATTCCAGGTTGGTTTCAAAGAGAAAATATTGATACTATTTCTACTCGGTATACTCCTCTCATCGACAGTTACTGGATACATATGTATAGTCACTCTACATAACGCAGAAAAATCGGCTAGCCGTATAGCTCAAAATGAACTTCTTCTTAAAGCAAAAACCTCTCTTGCATCGATGGTACAGAGTGAAGCAGAGTTGGTCAATAATTTCTGCTCCGAGATCGTAAATGATGCCCTTTCTACAGCGATGTATGCCTATAGGTTCTATGAGGAAGGTTGTATTGAAAAGTCAAATGTGAGTATCTATGCTAATTTTGGCTATGGTGACTGGAAAAGTGACGTTAATTCCAGTAAGGTCTTTGGTATATTGGATGGAACCATCCGCGATCGCTTCTATGAGGAAATTCTTACCGTATGCGATGAAGCTAACCTAACGAAGTTGAAGAAGGCTCTCCTGATGCTAGCGAATCGTAATTACACCGTGTTCTCTGGACGCGGTAAGAAGGCAATAAAAATTAACGAAACCATATGGTCCTATCTAAAAAGTGTGAACCATTATCTCAAGAAAAAAAGTATGAAAGGCTCATGTGATCGGTTTCTGCTGTACAAATTTATGTTCAATCTGCTAAATGAAAATGCTCAAAACAAAATCAAACGACTTTTTGTGATAATGGATAGCGCGAAGGAACAGATCGATAGTCATCCCTGCTACGACATGGTAAGGTTATGCTACTGGGGAAATGAGACAAACTGCATCTCCCTTCTTTACTCGAAAAAGGTGGTTGATGTTCCCATACCTTTTCAGAATATCTACTACTGTCCCTTGGATGAGAGAATCAGAAAAGAAAATAGATGGGAGCCTGTATGGTTCGCCACGAGTTGTATAGAGAATCTATTCATATCCTGTACAGTTCCAATCTGCAGATCACCATATGAAGAGTTTGATGAAAATAATACCATTATCGGAAGTGTAACCTATTGGGTACATGCTTCAACCATTTCCCACCGCATAACCAATCTAAGGATAGAGAAAACTGGGTACGCATTTATGATAAATAGCGATGGGGAGATAATCGTTCATCCCGATGCCAATATGTTAGGAAAGAAGCTTCAGAATTGCACAGGTTTAGAGAGTGTTGCTATGGAGATGATGAATGGAAGCGTTGGTATCGGTGAAGTCAATCTCAGTAATTCATCGTTCTGTGTGGCATATGCCCCGGTAAATTGCACGGGGTGGAGTATTGCCCTCATCGTTCCTTTGAAGGAAGTCATTTTGCCCGCCGTGACAGCTTCTCAAGAATTAGAGGAAAAGACGAAAACGCTGAGTTTGTATCTCGTTATCTCAACATCTCTCGTGGTTGCGGTTCTCACAATTGTTGGATATTATCTCATGAAAAGACTCATGAGACCGATACAGGCCCTGACAAGGGGTGCAAAGGCTATATCTAAAGGTGACTTTTCGTGTAGAATCTATCTGGAACAAAACGACGAGATAGGTTCCCTGGCTAGGGCATTTAATATGATGGCTTCATCGCTGGAAGATCATACAAGAAGACTTCAGGAGAGAACAAAAGAAGTAGAAAGACTGCTGAAGCAGAAGGAAGAATTCATCAATCAATTAGGTCACGACCTTAAAACGCCATTAACACCTATCGTTAATCTCTTACCCATTGTACGCGAAAAGGTGAAAGATCCCGAAGCCCAGAAGCTCTTTGATGTTATATCTCGGAACATTCATTACATAAAGAGTTTGGTCACAAAAACCCTCCAATTCGCTAGTTTAAGCTCTCCCTCCATGAAACTTAATATGGAAAAAATTAATCTGTCCAACGAGATAGACAATGTTCTGGAGAGGTATCGTACCATACTTCAAAAACATAACATAAAGCTTGAAAATCTCGTGGGGAAAGACATCTTTGTTAAAGCTGACAGGTTAAGGTTGAACGAGTTGTTGGACAATATCATAAACAATGCAATCAAGTATACTCCCAGCGGCGGAAAGATAACCGTCAAGGCAAGGGAGTTGAATGGAGAGATCGAGGTTTCCGTCCATGATACAGGTATAGGAATGACCAAAGAGCAAATCAAACACATTTTTGAAGAGTTCTATAAGGCAGATAAGTCAAGGCATGATGTTGATAGTAGCGGATTGGGGTTGTCAATTTGTAAGAAGATAGTTGAGGGGCATGGGGGGAGAATATGGGCTGAAAGCCCAGGTTTGGGCAAAGGCTCGACCTTCTACTTCACCCTGCCAGCTGGTTAAGCTCACGAAAGTGAAAGAAGGCTTAACAGAGGTGTTTCTATCAATGTATCCAAAGGAGCCTCCTTTGTTCTATTTCCTTGCCGCCGTGGAAGGTGTCTGAGGCATTGCCTCGGTTGATCGTAAAAATTGCCTCTCCACATGAAAATGATACTGTCATACCAGATGGGTGGAACTGCTATCTCTCAGAAAATCAGGGATATCCCAGTTTCTCAAGCATCTCTATCTTGCGATCATTGCCCTTAGCCAATCTGCAACATTTTCTGCATGGTCAGCTATATCATCGACCCAGTCCGCTATCTTCAGCAAATGATAAACATCCATTGGCTTGAGCTTCTTTTCCATCTTGTAGATCTGTGCGGTTAACTTATACTTGACCTGATCCGCTTCCCATTCCTTCTGATGCACTTGGTGAATTTTTTCTTTGGTTTGGTTTCTTTCCCTTGATATGAAGCTGGTCTCTACCAGATCCTTAAGATTTGCAACCGCCTCCTCCATCGCTTCTACAGTTTCTGCAACTAATTTAATGTGTTCGATAAAAAGCTCTCTCAATTGTTTTGGAATTTTTGTTTTTCTCATGTTCAGCATTTCCACTAAATTCTCGGCATGATCCAGTATAGCATCTTGCTCCCTAAGCAACCACAGGAATTGACCTTTATCAACTGGCATCAATATTGTTCTTGGTAAATGAGCCCTTATGTTTCCTTTTATGAGATCTGCTTCATGTTCCAATTTCGATACCTTCTCTGCGACTTCCGAGAAACCTTCGTATTCTCCATTATAGTACTTTATGAGCCCTTCCTTCACAACATCCATGCATTCTTTTACCTTTTCCATGTGCTCCAACAACCTTGCAAATGGCGATTTCCTTCTAATTGCATCGGCTATTGGTACCCTAAAATGTTTTTCCATTGTCCTAGCAAATGCTCTTCAGCAATATAAAAATTGCCGCGGACAAGCCAGCAGCGGAAGGCAAGGTTAGTAACCATGACATGATGATCTTTCTTATTACTCCCAGATCTATTGCATCTATGCCTCTAGCAAGTCCTACTCCTATAACAGATCCAACAACGGTATGAGATGTAGATATTGGCAAACCCAGTTTGGATGCCATCAGCACAGTAGTTGCAGCACCGAAGTCAACGGAAAATCCTCTGGTGTTCGTCAAGGAAGTTATCCTGTAACCCAGTGTCCTCATAACCTTGTGACCCCATGTCACGCATCCAATCGCAATTCCCAATCCTCCCAATGCCAGCAGGGGAATAGGAACCTCCGTGTACGGATTTAGGGTACCAGTTGTAACTATAGAAAAAATTGCAGCCACGGGCCCAACGGCATTCGCCACATCGTTAGCTCCATGTGAGAAAGCGACATAGCAAGAAGTGGCCACCTAAAGTTTTCTGAACATCATCTCGACGGTTTCATAGTCCCTTTTGTTTTTCGATTCCACCTTGCTCAGCCTCCATGCTGAAAAGGATCCAAGCCATAGACCAGCTATCGCGGATATTCCAAGGATGGAAGGGATGTCTGTCAAAGATAGCATTTTACCAAGATTCGTTTTAAGAAAAAGAGAAGAAGTTATCATCATCGCGGTTGTACCTGTAATGATTGGACCAACAATTTTTGCAGATTTTATGAAATCTTCTCTCGCAAAGATCAATCTGGTTATTATTTTGAGTACTAAGAAAGAGAGTAGGCAACCAGCGATTGGAGAAAGTAACCAGCTGAGTGCAACCTCTCCAATCTTGCCCCAGTTTATACATGAAGGACCACTTGCTACCAGTCCAAAACCAAGTAGAGCCCCTATTATTGAATGGGTTGTGGATATCGGCATCTCTTTCCATGTTGAGAGGGTTACAAAAACAGATGCCGCAATAAGGGAAGAAACAAAACCAAGTAGCAAAATATCTGGATCTCCTATTGTTTTTGGGTTTACTATATTACCCCTTATCGTCTGCGTAACATGCGAGCCAACAAAAACCGCTCCTATAAAATTTAATAATCCAGCTATGATAACGGCTTGTTTAAAAGTAATAGCTTTTGCTCCAACAGCGGTTGCCATAGAATTTGCTACATCATTAGAGCCTATATTCCAAGCCATGTAAAAGCTAAGAAAAGCTGCTCCAACCAATGAAGCTATTAGCAGTAGATCCAAGCTCTCCCCTGGCGGGTTAACATAAATCGATTGAAAAAAGTTTCGAAAAATGGGAGCGTTATTTTTATATCATGCAAGGCCATTACAAGAAAAGGGAAGGCAGATGAAAAAGGTTTTGGCAGTTATCGCTCTGTTGCTCTTTTCATGCACAGTAGTGCATGCTCATCACTATGAAGAAGGAAAGCTAACTATTTTTTACAGATCTGTTTCAGTGTATGCACCGGCGGTGGCAATGACCAGAGAAGGTCTTATCGGAGTTGTATCAACGATTACCGTTACCGTTCAGAATGGAACCGGATGCAGTGGAAGGGTCTTTGTAGAAACATATCCGCTAACTCAAATAGACATGCAAGGCTCCGCTCGTTTGGCGGTGATGGTTGCAGGTACGCTTACGGGAATAGATGTATCGAAGTACGATTTCTTCTTTGTGGTTAAGACCGATTCACCGATAATAGGCGGTCCTTCTGCGGGAGCCATAATGACTATAGCTACGATAGCTGCGCTTGAAGGATGGAAGCTCGATGACGAAACAATGATGACAGGAATGATAAACCCGGATGGAAGCATAGGACCGGTTGGGGGCATCAAAGAAAAGATAGATGCTGCTCATTCGGTTGGTGCTAGAAGATTTTTGATACCAAAGGGTCAAAAGTTTGTGTATGAGTTGCAAACCAAAACAATAAACGTTGGGGGCATCATAGAAATAGTACAGAAACCCGTTTACATAAACGTAGTTGAATATGCCAGAGAGAAGTATGGAATGGAAGTGATAGAAGTTGAGAACATAAACGATGCCCTCCTTTACTTTACTGGACATACATTTGAAGTCCCTTCGACCAATGAAAGCATAATAACCGAGAATTACTCTGCGACCATGAAACCCCTAGCTGCTTCTCTCTTAAAAGAAGCAAGTGAAAATTATAACGAATCTGCCGAGATGTTCAACCTTTCCAAACACCATGTACCAAACACTTTTTTCCATCCATACAGGAACCAAATATCGAGCGCATTGTTTAATGCAAAATCAAGTTTAGAAAAGGCAAAAGAAGCTTACATGAGCAACTTGTTCTATTCAAGTACAAGCAAGGCGTTCCAATCTCTGATTTACTCTAGGTTTGTAAAGTATGCGGTTGAGTATTTCACATCCCAGAGCGGAGATGAGTACATAGCTGATCTAATGTCATCAACCGAAGATTTTGTTTCTAAAAAAAGCACAGAGGCAAAGATGGCTACGGTAAAAGGTTTGATATCTCTACAAAGCGTTGGAGCCGCCCAAAAAAGAGCTTTCGAAGCTGAAGATTACTTGGAAAAAGGAAGAGAAAACTACAGGAAAGGCGATATTCTGGAAGCACTTTACTACCTTGCTTTTGCAGTGGAGAGAAGCAGAAGCGTCGAGTGGTGGCTTAATCTATCAAAAGCCTTCGAGGAAAAGGGAAAGGTGAACAATTCTGTACTTAAAGATGTAGCCGAGAGGTATCTCAACCTAGCAATCCAAGCAAATACATACTCTCAGATTATCTTACAAGAAGCTCAGAAAAGCTCGTCATTACTTGAGGATGCCCAGAGCTTGCTCGAAGATGCAAGGGAAGAGATAGACAATTATCCGGCGGCATCCCTTTTTTCCTCTCTTGAATCCCTAACAAAAGCCAACTTGGCTTTGGAATTAATTAGTGGAGCAAGCAAAGATAAATTAGATAGAGCTAGGAATAGATCTGCAGTTGCAATCAGCGACAGCAGGAAAGCTAGTATAGAACCTTTCATGGCGGTGAGTTATTTTGAGTACGCGGAGAATTTGAAGAAAGAATCGATAAAGGATGCAATCGTTTATTACAGGTATGCTCAGATGATAGCTGGAGCTTTACAATTCATGGTGAGTCCTCCTTCCAGAAAGCAATCGAGATTTGTTGGGGTGCCTCCGCATGCGCCCGTTTCTGGAAGTAGATCCATTTTGGTAGACGTTAATCTTTTAATCACTGTACTGGGAGCAACCATGATTCTTCTCGTCATCGCCGTCCTTATAATACTAAGGGAAAGAAGATTCAGGCGCGACTTTCCGCCAGAGTTGTGGATACCAAAGAGTATGCGAGAGTATTATAGGAAACGATAGTACATGAAAATCAAAGGCATTCTTGAAGGAGGAAAAATAGTCGTATCTGATAAAAAGGGAATGCATAGCCTGCATGGCAAAGGTTTTGGAGAATTAAAGAAGGAAAAACTAATTCTTTGCCCTGTTGAGGGAGCTTTTCTTGTATGGAAAAAAAGGTTAGAAGTTAGCTGTGAAGGAGAAAAGTTAGATTTCTTGAGTTTATACAATTTGGCTTGCTCCATGGATAATAAATTTAGCAGTAAATACGAAGTTTTTGTAGATTTAAAAGAGAGGGGATACAGGGTCAAGTGTGAGGAAAATTGCTTTCGCATCTGCCTTAAGAACACCGGTAAAGAATGTCCGGTCTTTGTCTATGAAGAAAGAGAAGATTTCCTCATGAAAGATATCCTTGGTTTCATAGAGGATTCTAAAGGAGAGATTGCGCTTGCCTTAGTGGACGAGGATATGGAGGTAACATACTATATCATATCAAGGATACACCCAGAGGGAACGGAAAAAAGAGAGTTTGAAAAGATTAAGGGTAGAATGATAGACAACTTTGTTTATGTTGAAAATAAAAAAATTTTTGAAGAGGGTTTTTTTGGCGTGCCATTTGCTAGCGGTGTTATTCTTGCTCCTATAGAAGCTCTGTATCTCGGTGAAAAAGGTTTTTTAGAAATATCAAGAAATGGAAAGGCTGTTTCAATGGAAGAAATATTTGAAATGTTCGAAAATCTCTCCACAGAGAGGTATCGCATTTATCGAGATCTTAGAGATAAAGGCTTGGTAGTCAGGACAGGTTTTAAATTCGGCTCCCTGTTTAGAGTTTACAAAGGTAATCCTCACTCAAAACATTCAGACTACCTCATGGATGTGATAGAGAAAAATTTCAAAAGTACTTGGTCTGAAGTGAGCGGAAAAATAAGGCTTGCACGCTCTGTAAAGAAAACATACGTGTTTGCAGTTGCGGAGCCAGAAAAGATAGAATATATATCTTTCAGTAGATTTTTACCATGAGCTACAGAAAAATGCAATAAAAATTTATATCATAAAGCGATGTTGTAATCAACCAATGGGGAAAATCCTAATATTGAATATAGATAGAGATGACGACCTCGGCAGGAAGGCTGGAGTGGCTAGCCCAGTTATAGGTAGAAAAGATAATTTGGAAGCTGCAGAAAAACTTGCTCTTCAAGATCCCGAGGATACTGACGTTAATGCGATTTTTTCAGCTATATCTTTGTACGACAAACTCCTGAAGGAAGGAAGGGAGGTAGAGATTGCTACTATATGTGGGGATATCTCGGTTGGTATAAAATCTGATCAGATACTGGCTGAGCAGTTGGAGGCGGCTCTTAAGAAAACCGGAGCAGAGGAGGTCATACTGGTGACAGATGGAGCGGAAGATGAGTATATATTGCCCATAGTTCAATCTAGGATAAAGATAACGTCAATCCAGAGGGTGACTGTGAAACAAAGCAAGACAGCTGAAGACGCATATTACCGATTGACAAAATTACTGGATGATGAGAAGATCAAGAAACATTTTCTTTTACCCCTAGCTCTAATACTGGTAGTGTGGTCTGTCTTTGCCCTGTTGAACATGGCTTCCGTTGGAGTTAGTGCTATAATATTTGTTCTCGGTCTTTATCTGCTAGTAAGAGCAATGAAATGGGAGCGCGGATTAGCTCTGCTATGGGAGGAGATGAAATCCAGTTTTTTAACTGGTAGAGTTTCCATCTATACCTACATAGTTGCTATGTTTATAGTAATAGGAAGTATAATTTATTCCTATAGGATGATCACCTTGCCATCTTCCCCTCCAAATCTTACTTTACTTCATTTCATAATCGCTTTCCTCAAAAACGTCATATGGGGAATAGTTGGTGCAGGCTTATTGGCTACACTTGGTAGAGCTATAGACATGAAGGTAAAGGAGAAGAAAACACCATGGAGATACTGGACACTTCCTTTTTCTTTGTTATCATTTGGCTTCATAGGTACAGCTATCACAAATGCACTTTATGAGTTCCTCTATAGCTTGACCATAGAGCCTTTCTTGAGGTTATCTTTCCTAGTCTATTTGGCTCTTGGCATATTAATAGCTACGGTTGGCGCAATCACATATCGATATATCAAGGAAGCGTTTATGGTTGATGTTGAGCATGATGTACAAGGAGTGGGAACCAATTTATCTTAAAATCATTAGGGATTTTGGATTTTCCAAAGAAAAGGACGAAATCACAGCTAGGTATCTTGACAATCTTTTGGATAGTTTTAAAGTCGAAGATACTTATGATGAACTGATGGGTATTTTGAAAGGAGAAGATGTTTTTATATGTGGGAGAGGACCTTGCCTTCATAAGAAGATCGAAAGTTACAAGGAGGATCTTAAAGATGGCATAGTCCTAGCCGCCGATGGGGCAACTAGTACATTGCTGGAGAAAGGGATAAAGCCAGATGTCATAGTTTCTGATCTTGATGGATTTGTTCCAGACCAAGTTAAAGCAAACAGGGAAGGTAGTATAGTTGTGGTGCATGCTCATGGGGATAATATTGAATCAATCAACAGGTGGACGAAGAAGTTTGTAAAGATCCTCGGAACAACGCAAAGCGATCCAAAAAAGTTTAGGAACCTTTTTAACTTTGGTGGTTTTACCGATGGAGACAGGGCTGCATTCTTGGCGGAGCACTTTGGTGCCAAAACTTTAAATTTATTGGCTTTTGACTTTGAAAGGACCGAAGAACCTTCATGGAAAAAAGAAATTAAGATGAAGAAGCTTAAATGGTGTAAACTGTTACTAGGGCTTATAAAGAGCGATGTGAATTTCCTCTAAGAATTTCCAGATTCATTTCCAATCCTATGATTGGATACTCTAATCCAAAAGCCTGTATCGTTCTTGGATGTATCTCTCCAAATGTTCCCAAGAGATTTCCTCTGTAGAGCAGGTTTGCGGTCCTTCCTTCGATGAAGGCCGGGTTGCTACCGACTTCGATCTCTACTTCTAAGCCAATTCCCTTGAGTATGCTTTCAACAATAGATTTGCACTCACTAAAGTTTGCTTTTGCGTCCATTTTGACCGCAGCCAAATGCAATTCGTTTTTCGCTTCATTATTGACAACGTATCCAATTTCAAATACCTTCTGAGGAAGCGGATGGTGCTTGTTTCTGCTTAGAACCTTCATGATAGAAGGCAATAGACTTTGCCTCAGGCATGCGTACTCCTCACTGATTGGATTTTCTATGATCACAGCCTGTTCTTTTTCAAGCCCCATCTTATCGATTTCATCATTTTTGTTCGACAGTGAAAATGTCAAAACCTCATTGAAGCCCAAACCTATCATTATTAACC
>JAGHAD010000011.1 GCA_021161685.1 Thermoplasmata archaeon
ATAGAGTAACTGTGAAAATAGACAGAAAAGAAAGATCTAAAATAACTTTCAATCATGATGATCATAAAAAGGTGAAAACCTATCCTGCTTTACCGGTTGCAGAGATAACATCTCCATCAGATGGAGATATTCTTGGCAAAACAGATGTTTTCTTTTCTCCAAGAGAGAATAAAGCATATTGTAATCAGTTTACTGGTTGGGCAAATGTAACATACAAGAATGGTGTAATGCATATAAGGGGAAAATGTTACGATCCTAGACCTTATGGGAATATAACTAGCATACATGTATGGGTAGAGAATGAAGATCATGAAATTGTGTTTTCAGCATGGAGAAATAACACAGAGATGTACTTTGAAGGAGAGTGGATAACTGGAGAGAAATTGCTTAATGGTAGAGGTGGAGCCTTGTACTACATGCCTGATGATTTCGAAAAAGTAGTACTATGGACATCCAATGGAAAGTTTAGAAGCATGAGCGACGTTATAAGAGCTATAAGCGAGGGAGCAGGATTTGTATTTATGTCAGGACATGGTAGTCCAAATGTATGGGCGGATCATTTGCCGGGAGTTCCAGGCAATAGAAGACATGGAAGCGTAACAGGTCTAGAGGTAGTCTCTTTCAATCCTCTAAGACCTTTTCCGATGAAAATGCTTAGGAATTTTGGCAAGCTTCCGGTCATTGTCATCGGAGGGTGTCACAATTCTCAATTCAATGTATCGGCAATTCCTGCATTTATGCATTACCCTCTCTATTTGCTTGGCAGAGATACAAAGATGTGGACTTATGGTGTACCTGTTCCTGAGTGTTTTTCATGGTATTTAGTGAAACTACTAGGTAGAGGAGCTATTGCGACAATTGGAAACACTGGCTTAGGATATGGAAGGATGGGAAAAGAGTGTACATCTACGGGTGGAGATGGATGGATCACTATAGAATTCTTTAGGCAGTATGGAGAGAAAGGTCATGATATATTAGGAGATGCATTTGCTCACGCAGTCGTAGAATACGTCAATACGTTTGATATGAGTGACCTAGAATCTGGTCATGCTAAGACAGTGGAACAGTGGGTTCTATTTGGGGATCCAAGTTTGAAGCTGGGTGGATACAATCTACCCTCGGTTTCATAGAAACTAGATGATAACGGTCTATTATGTTTGATAACACGCCAGTAAACAATTTCTCTTTTTTTGACTTTATTTTTATCAGTTTGAGGATGTGATGGAAGAGGGTACCGAGAGTAAAATAAGTTAGTTCAGTTGCTGTCAATAAAAAGCACTTCTTTTATCAAACACAATAAAAAAACAATGCGAAAAGATTGGGAAAGAAAGAGATACTAGGGATGTTTTAGCTAGCCTCTCCAGGCACATATGGGTTAAACGCTGGATCTCCGTAAAGGCACCATTCTTGGAATTCAAAGTACTTGTTTGGTAGAACTTTTGTCTTTTCTGATCCGAACATCTCCTTGAATTTTTCTTGTCTCTCTTTGAAGAGTTTGAGATCGATCAGTGGATTACCAGTAGTTACTAAAGGAGGTGACCACCAGAATGTTGAATTTGCGTCCTTTGGTAGATATGCATTTCTAGCATTTCTGAGTGCTAATCCTATGGTTGCATTCTTTGCCAACTCTTTACATAGATCTTCAAATAGCATGTAACCAAAGTGTGGTTCTGGGTAGATGCCCTTCTTTGCATTTCTTGTGGCGTTGAGGTAAGCCCTAGCAACGGACCAAGGTGTATCGTATAGGTGTTTCTTTGGTTCAAGGTATCCTCCAGCTATGTTTGACTCCATTGGAGATGAGATTAGAGCATTTACTCCTGCATGTATGAATGCCATAGATATAGAGTTTTGTGGATAAACTCCGCCTATTTTTCCACACAGACAACTGTCTAACCACATAACAGATGGTCCTAAGTTCATTTCTGATACTCTTCTTGGAGTATAGTCTCCAACTGCCGATAGAGAAAATCCTGGTCCGAAAAATCCACCATCTATGCATGATAGTGCTCTCTCTAGTATCCATCTCATTACTGGCCCACCAAATCCTAGACCAAGTATCGATGGTCCGGGCATACCAAACATATGTGGCTGACCATGTGCGTTTGCCCATATAAAGTTGCTATTCTCCATGTATTCTCCTCCTTTTACAGCATCTTCTCCAAGATATTTGGCCACAAAGCCTTTAAAGAATACTAATCTGTTAAGGAGGCATGTTTTCTTTATTGTGTCGAGCGCTTCATCACTATATCCTGCTGCAGATGCTTCGCAATCATAAGCGGTAGTTACATTGAATCCTAGCGGTTCTAGAGTTACCTTTTTGGTTCTTTCCATCATTATCTTTCCAAATCCTGTCGGTAATTTAACTGCCTCCTCATCATTTCCAGTCAATTTAGATATAAAGTATCTTAAAGGTGGTCTCTGGAAGTCTTGCCCACCACCAACCAACACAGTGGCTCTGTTCTTCCAATCCCCGAGCTTTTCTATGATATCATAGTAGAAGATTGTTCTTACGACCTGTGCACACACATCTTGTGCATCCCAGCCAGCCAATCTTCCAACTATATTTTCCTGATACGGATAATAGCTGAAAGTATCATTTGCCATATTGGAATAGTCTCCTAGTATTGGATCTATATTACCATATATAAAATCGCTAGGTGTTCCAAGACCATAGCTCCCAAGATATGAGCTTAACTCATTTAATGCATCTTCTGACAACGGGAGTAAGAAATTATCGTAGACAATTCTTGGCATCATCTCTGCATCTCCAACTATTGCTATGTAGATTGGGTTTTCTTTATAATAATCTCTAAGTAGTTTTAGCCCATCTGGAGACGACATATCTATATCTGCTAGTTTTGCTAGGAGTTTGTTCAACGGTTTGTGTATTTTGTTGAACACATGCATGTTATGCGCGTAAGCCAGCTTTGGATTCTTTCTAACTGAATAGTAACCTGGGCATCTTTCTCCCTTCAAAGTTTTGACATTATCATCTGGATAGAATGCAAAGTCTGGCCTTGCAAATATTATTCCCTTATGATATGCCGTTAGATAGGGGGTTACAGTAGATAATCCTTTCATCATCGCGTAGTATGGATTTTCAAGTTTATCCACCTCAACATTGACTTGTACCCTTCCAGATTTTCTAGAAAGCCAGCTTCCTGTTATATTTAATTTGTACTCTGCACCACCTCTATCGTATAACAAAACTTCTTGGTAGAATCTATCCTTAATTACCTTGCCTGTTGCATCCCTTACTGCGGGATTAGATGCAGTGGTTACTCCATAGCTAAGCAACTCCGCCTCCCGAAGGAGTTTTGGTTCGTTTTGATTAACTATTCCTCCCATTACGCCAACTGCATCACCAAAATCATCAACCCCCTCCGGATCTAGATTAATAACTTCGACTTTGACTAAGGCATACTTATAATCATCAGGGATACGGAATGAGAAATTTGCCGTAGTCTTTTGTAATACAAGACCTACTGCCATTCTGAATAATTGTGTTGAGGAGGATGACCATAACTCGATAACAGGCGAAGAATAGAATACCTTATCCAACACTTTTGGTCTCCAAGCATCAAGTGGATTTGTCATTGTTATGTAATTTACCTCTCCAAACTTCTCCTCTACAAGGCTTATAGTTATATTCAAAGCGTCATCTGCCGTCTCGATCTTGTATGGACTAAATAAATCAGTGGAGAGGTTGCCACATATTAAAGCATGTCTTATCTTGAGTTTGCTAAGTGTTTCGATAACATCAGAATCTATCTCATCAGTGACTATGACAGGTATCGAGAGATAGCTTGCTATTGGTGTAGCCACCAAACCAACCTCATAGCCCTCCTTATCGTTTTTAATTATCAAAGCAAGATCGCTTTTGTCCCAATATTTTTCAGCTAATTCAAGCGAAACTTCTTTGGGTGATTTCTTTCCATCTATCACCAAATCTACCAATCTACCAACCATCTGCTCAGTTCTTACGACAGCTCTAGATGGATTGGACATGTTCTTGATATACATGGGTATAACTTCTCTGTTGCCTTCTTTGTCATAATGTACAGCTAGAGGAGTTGCTATCAGAGCATAAAACGGATTTGAATCTGATACTTCTATAGCGCTAGGCACATCTTTCATTACTCCACACATTAAATTCAACGTCTCTCCAGTCGCTAGGAATACTTTCTCTCCAGATGGTTTGTAGAAGTAGACGCCAACTGCAGCTATTAAGAGGATTACTACCCCTATCGTTACAATAACCTTATCGTTCTTCATAACTTCCTTCCCCCAAATCTTTCAACCTTGATATGG
>JAGHAD010000016.1 GCA_021161685.1 Thermoplasmata archaeon
CTTTTATCTCATGCCATCCTATAGCGAATTCACTCCATAACCATGAGTATGGCTCGTTATGGTCAGTAAATCTCAAAACATCATCGATATAGAATTCGACCTTGCTTATTCCATCTTCATCGAAAGCATCTGCTGTAACAGTTATTTTTCCTATTATCACCGGCATTTTTAAAGGAAAGATTTCCTTATCAAGGATATATAGGTAATTGCTCGGCCTCTCAATGCTGACCAGGGGTTTTCCCTGGGTTCTGTTTTCCGCTAATTCCGCTATTGTTTCATACGTTTGAAATTCTGGAGCTAAAGAATCATAAGCCCTTAACTTGCCAAATGATAGGATTTTTGCATCCTTGCCCATAAAACCTCCATGAACTGGATATGCAAAAATGATGCCACTCCTCCTGAAATATCCGTCTGCATACTCTAAAAATTCTCTCTGCTCTTCTTTGGATAGTTTTTGACTGAACACCCCCAGTGGTGTATTGATTGTATCCGCCCAGTCGATAAATGCAATGATTGGAACATTTCCCAGTTTCTCCCTTGTTATATTTACTATGAATTCCCATTTCGTATCATTGAGTTTTCCTTTTTTAATCTCTCTAACCCGAGGGGAAGCCGTAACGAAATCGAGCTCCGGTGGGGGATAGGGAAAAGTCAAGGGAGTATATGCCCAAGTTCCAACATAGATATGCTTTCCCTTTTGATTTCCATATTCATGGATTTCATCCACTACTTTGCAAGCAGCTTCATATGATTCTCTCACGGCTTGATGATAAACGTCTCCAGTTAATCCTTCGAGTATTTTTGCTTGTTTGAAGAGCATATCGATCCAAATCGCATCGACACCGCAATCTATCTGTTTCTTTGCCCAGCTCAGCAAAAGCTCCTGAAAGTCGGGATTTGTGATATCTGGAAAACCTCGATATTCTGGTGGTAGTCCTTTATCGATACCCCATTTTGAAGGATCTAACCTCATAGCTCCAGTTGTGTTTTCGTCAAGGATTTCTTTAGTTATTGGGTTCCATTCTTTTTTGAAAAGGAATTGAGCCGGAATTGCGCCACAGATTATTACATTTGGATTATTCTCCTTAATTTCAGCTGATGCCTTTCTCAGATGTTCATAAGTATAACCAACTTCTGCAACGCTCTCAAGATACTCAGCCGGAAAAGCGGGATCTGTTACATTCTCTGGGCAAGGATGCCATCTCCACCATGCTCTGAATATAAATTCTGTTCTAGTTTCATTGAGGATTCTAACTATGTCATCGATGGTTCTGTTTATCCTGGAATCTGGAGAAATGCGCTCAAAAAGAGAAGCCACCTTTACATCCTCTAAAGCGTATTTCTCACAAACTTGTTCGCCACCTTGAAGTGCACTGAAGTTTGGCAACAATAAGACCAGATAGATGATTGCAAATGCTGATCTCATTTCTTACCCCCAATTAAACATTATTACCTTGAGCTTATCTTGTGCTTCATTTCCTTCCTTATCGTATGCAATAACTTTTATCTCGTGCTTGCCTATCGCAAATTCACTCCATAACCATGTATATGGCTCATCGTAATCTGTTGATTTCAAGATGTTGTCAACATAAAACTCAACCTTCTCTATTCCATCTTCATCATGTGCATCTGCTATAACGGTTATGTCTCCCAGTATTATCGGCATTCTTGCAGGGACGATTTCTCTATCGAGAATGTAAAGATATTTTCTTGGTCTCTCGATAATAACTAGTGGATTTTCTCTCGATTTATTTTGAGCTAGCTGTTTTATTGTCTCATAGGTTTCAAATTCCGGAGCAAGAGCATCGTACCAGTTGAATTTACCATAAGAAAGTTTCTTCACAATTTCTTTTCTTCCCATGTCGCCTCCATGCACAGGATAGATAAAGATTATTCCTTTCTTTGAAAAGAATTCATCAGCTTTCCTCAGAAATTCTCTTGCTTCCTCTTTTGTTAGTTCTTGACTGAAAACATAAAGCTGGGTTCTCCCTGGTCCGCCGTAATCTATTCTTGCAAATATGGGGATTCCGTATTTTTCTTTAATTTCCTTTACCAGCGCATCCCAAAGCTCTTCGTTGAATTTTCCTATTTCACCAGTAAACTTATCTCTAATTTCATTTGATGAAGGAGAAACCATCGCAGCATCGACGTTAACATATTCCTTTGGAACATCTATGATAGAATTTCCTTGAATGACCGCAACCCATGTTATAACGTAAATATGCTTGCCTTTCTTTTTCCCATATTCATGTATCTTGTCAACGATCTCCCTTGCTGCTTCATAACTCTCTCTCACAGCTGGATGATCAGAATCTCTCGTTAGAATCTCCATCAAACGGGCTTGCATATAGAGCATATCAATCCAGATGGCATCAGCACCCGCATCTATCTGCTTGTAAAGTCTGTCGAGAAATATCTTCTGAAAGTCTGGATTTGTTATATCAGGGAAATACTTCTCCATTCTCTGTTTAAGTTCTTCTTCGCTTGGACAAGGCTCGTTTTCACCAATATCTCCCCATCTTTTTGCCCAGTAACATTGAACATCTCTCTTACTCACATTGATTCCCCATTTCATTGGATCCAATGCCATTTCCCATGCTCTATCCCTATCTCCGGGTTCGAGGATTAGGCGAGACTCACCCACTTCCTCTGGATAGAGAAATTCAGCTTGCGTTCCACCACAAAAGATGATGCCTGGTAACTCCTTTTTTATTTCTGAAATCGCTTCCCTTAGATGCTCATAGCTGTAACCAAGAAACTCGCATCCTTCTATCCTATCTGGGGGCAAATCAGAGCATTCATCTGGACAGGGTTTCTGGGTCATCCATCCTTGGAATATAAAATCTGTTTCTAACTCCCTAAGGATCTCTATTACATCATCTACACTTCTGTTTATAACTCTACCATCAGTAACATAGCGGTACTGAATAGCAACCACAGTATCGCTTAGGTTGCTGGAAGTTGAATTTAGCTTTTTCTCCCGAGCGAGTTCCTTTATCGTTTCATAGGTTTGAAACTCTGGAGCCAAAGCATCATAAATTTTGTATTTTCCATAAGAAAGGATTTCTGCATTGTTCCCCATCCAGCCGCCGTGCAAAGGATAGACAAAAACGATTGGTAGGCCAAACTCTTCTCTCTTCCTTTCGAAAAATTTGTCCGCCTTTCTTAAAAACTCCTTTTGTTCCTCTTTTGTCAGCATCTGGGAAAAGATTCCCAATGGTTGATCCTGCCATCTAACTGCCGCCTCATCCATGAAGATGAGAACCAAAACATCATTTCCAAGATATTTCTTCACCTTTCCAAAAAAGTTATCCCATCTTTCTTCGAACAAATTTTTATTTTTAACCTCATTCTCCCATATCATGTTCACCACAAAATCGAAGTCTGGCGCTGGATAGGCGGGTTTTCCATTTTCATCTTTTATCTCAAGAAAATTTGTCCATCCTCCAACATAGATGCATCTTCCCTTTTCTTTCCCATATTCGTGAATCTCTTTTATCTGTTTTAAAGCCGCTTGATAAGCTTCCCTGACTGCGGGATGATGGGGATCGTTTGTTAGTTCATAAAAAATTCTTGCCTGAGCGAAAAGCATGTCTATCCAGATTGCATCCACTCCCTTGTCTATCAAATGTTTTGCCCAGCTAAGTTGGAGTTCTTGAAAGGCAGGATTGGTTATATCTGGATAATATGCAAACGCCTTTGTCCAATCATATTTATCTGGTGTATCCATCCATGAAGGTATGAAGCCAAGCAATCTACCTCTATTCCACTGAAACTCTTCCTTTGTTATCGGGATATTCCATTTCTGCGGATCAAGTGCCATAGCCCATGTT
Source organism: Thermoplasmata archaeon (assembly GCA_021161685.1). Taxonomy (GTDB): domain Archaea; phylum Thermoplasmatota; class E2; order DHVEG-1; family B18-G2; genus JAGHAD01. Next base: position 3,834 of record JAGHAD010000016.1, read on the forward strand.
TCCTCTCTACTGTAGTTCCTTCCAGTTATGGGATTCCTTTCAATTGCATTGACTCTCTCCGTTGGTATACCTGCACAGACAATGGTATCTGGTTTCTCAACTTTTACTCTATCAATAGCCTTCTCCAAAGTGTCGTAGTACTCCTCTGGAATAACATTATATCTCCAGAAAGCCCGGAAAACAAAATCAGTTTGCGTTTCTTCAAGATGAGTGATAACATCATCCAAAGTTCTGTTGAAAAATTCATAATCTACGAGACGATACCAGGATGCAACCTTAACATGGAGAAGTCCTTCTGTTTCGTTATCATGTAGGCAACCTGGAAGTATGTTAATTGCGAGCAGTAGCCATATGGCAATACAAACTACCTTTCTCTTCATTTCCTTCACCCAGATCATTTTTCTACTATCACGAATTTTGTAAATGGGGCTCTAAGAGATTTTACTGGAACCCCTACTGTAGAAGTGCATGTACCTATGCTTTCATAACCTTCTACTTGAAGGCTGAAATCATTGTAGTCGATTCCAACTGCGTATTCTCCAGGTGTGACAAATTCCCCAAAGGATTTCATGTCCCAATCCCAGGAAAGCTTCTCTCCGGGTTTTAAAGCGATTTCTCCGATTCTCGGATTATGAACAACCACCGCTTTAGAATCGTTGATGATTTTGTATATCGCCAACGGTGAGATTTCAGGATTACCTGTCCTAGATAATTTTATTTGTCTGTCACCAACGTTCTCTATGGTTATAACAACTTTTTCACCGATCTGATACACTTTTCTAGAAGTTTTGAATTTTACATATTTCTCTAGATACTTCAGACCGTTATTCTCTACATGAATCTTCAATGCGTTTTCTGTATGGGTAGTATTGTTTGAAACTATGAATGCTACGAAACTCACAAGAGCTAATACTAATGGCAAAATCGTTCTTTTGCAATTTTTAAAGATTGAATATCCACACATCTTGCTCATCTCCCGCCACCTTCCCTTCTATATCGTATGCAATAACCTTTATCTCGTGCCTACCTATTGCAAATTCATCCCACAGCCATAAGTATGGCGGAGAAACAACGGTCATTTTCAATGCGTTATCGACGTAGAACTCTACCCTCTCTATTCCTTCTTCATCAAGTACGTGGGCTGTTACCGTTATGCTTCCAATTACTATGGGAATTTTCGAAGGGACAATTTCTCTGTCAAAGAGATAGAGATAGTTCCTTGGTCTTTCGATTCTGACCAGCGGTTTCTTTCTATTTTTAGCTAATTCTACTATCGTATCATAGGTTTGGAACTCTGGAGCGAGAGAATCGTAACACCTTGATTTGCCATATGATAAGATCTTAGCATCAGGTCCCATATCTGGACCATGAACTGGATATATGAAAGCGATACCTTTTCTTTCAAAAAACTCATCTGCGATCCTTAAAAATTCTCTCTGCTCCTGAGGAGATAACATCTGACTGAAGATTTCCATCGGCGAGTTATCATATCCATAATCAAAAAACACAAAAATCGTAACATTTGGCATCTTTTCTTTGAGAAATGCTAATTTCTCTTCCCACTCTGATTCATCCATTTCCATATTCAGAATTTCCTTTTGATGAACGGTTCCAGTTATAAAATCCAAGTCAGGAGGCTGATACGGGAAGTTTGCGGCGGTGCCCCAGCTTCCGACATATATGTACTTTCCATACTTTGAATACCCATACTCGTGTATTTTATCCACTATTTCTGAAGAAGCTTCAAAAGTTTCCCTTACCGCTATGTGATTTATATCACCGGTAAGCTGTCCGAGGAGAAGAGAAGGCATGAATAACATGTCTATCCATATTGCATCTGCTCCAGCATCGATCAACCTTTTTGCATGACTTAGAAATAGTTCCTGAAATTCTGGATTTGAGGGATCTGGAAAGTAAAATGGCATCTCCTCCTTTGGGTTATATGGCTCTTCCCTCATCCAGCCATGCCTTTTTGCCCACCATGTTTGAAACTCTTCCCTCGTTACTGGAATGCCCCATTTTGACGGATCCAGTGCCATCTCCCATGTCTCGTTTCTCAAAAGTATTTCACCCGTTATTGAATTTCTACTGCAGGGATTTAGAAATTCCAGAGGAAGGGAAACGCAAATCATCACATCTGGCAACTCGGCTTTTATTTTCTCGGTTGCATTTTGAAACTCTGCAAAACTGTAACCATGCTCCCTGCATCTCTCGTACTGCTCTTGAAGGTTGGAAGGCTCGATACACTCTGGTGGGGCATCGAATATATCTTCACAACATTCGGGACAAGTGATCCAGTGATGGAAAGCACCAAATACGAGGTCCGTTTTCACACCCCTGAGGATATCTACCACATCATCGTAACTTCTGTTGAATATTCTGCCATCTGTTATGGTCATGTAAAAGCAAGCTACCCTAACCTGAGATAGTTTCTCTCTCGCCGTTATTTTTACATCATCAGGTATATCGAGAATCTCCGCTTGCTGTCCCGTTTCTAAATCATCTGATTCGATCTCTTCAAAGCTTATCGCACTAGGTAGCAGCACCAGGCACAGTATTCCTATTATCAGTATTCTTCTCATATTCTCACATCCAGTTAAATATTAAAACATTCATTCTATCCTCTGCTTTGTTACCGGAATTGTCATAGGCTACAACCTTTATCTCGTGGTTTCCTATGGTAAACTCGTTCCATTGCCATTCATATGGACTTTCACCATCTGTTGTTTTCAATTTATCATCAATGTAAAATTCTACCCTGTCTATCCCGCTTTCATCAGTGGCATTTACTACAATTGTGATCTTTCCAATAATGAGCGTTTTTCCTATGGGTAACAGAGCCTTATCAAAAATGTGCAAATACCCCTCTTTTGGTTTTTCTATGTGAACATCTGGTGGCTCATTATCCTCTGTTACCAAGATTTTTGCCTCATATGGATACAGGGTCAATTCGAAATTGTCAGGGTCATCGATTACCATGCTTTTTCTATTTAGAACATCGTATAGAACTTCTCCCTCTCTAAAAGGTATTTTCAGTATACTCGTCACATTCCTTCCCTGAAAATTGACAACGACAACGATCTTTTCATCTTCACATTTTCTCAAATAGGCAATGATGTTATCTCCGCCTTTCCATACATTTTCTATCGTCCCCTGTTTAATTGCCCTGTATTTTTCCCTAATGTCTAGCAATTTTTTATAGAGGTTAAACATCTCGTAATTAATTGAACCAATATCTCCATCCGGAAAAATTTCTCTGTGATAAATGTGTGGGAATCCCGGGATAGTGGTGATCAAAACCGCTCCAATTTTGTGTAACTGTGGATTGTTTTCATAGAATTGATAACCGAAATCGTGCGTCATCAAAAATCTTCCTCTGGGTTTTCCATAATACAGACATTCTTCTTCAAAAAACTCCACAAAATCTTCGGAGGTAACCTTTCCCATTATGACATCTCGCATGAAACATTTGCCAA
>JAGHAD010000066.1 GCA_021161685.1 Thermoplasmata archaeon
CTCCAGTTGTATCTATTCCCACAAGAAATTCATCGTTGATGACATCTACCCTTATGATAACTTCTGGTTCATCCAGATTAACCTTAAGCCTTTCTCCATAGCGATCTAAAAAACTATCAATTACTGCCTGCCCAGCATATTTAGATATATCTATGGACGTAAAATCATGGTTTCCGATCCTTGAAGATCTTATGGCAAAAGTTTTTCCTTCTAATAAGTGATAGTCTATTTCTTTCATCTCCGTGTAGATATCATCCAACTTGTCGAACTTACCCTTGTGCAAGAGTAAAATAACTCTTTCGATACACCTAGAGAAAAAATTCACTTTAGGGATCAAATCTTCTTTACCTTCAAAGAAAATCCTTCCTCTATTTTCCCTCACTTCTACAACCTTTCCGCCTAACTTTTCTATCTCTTTGCCAGCTATATCCTCTATACCTGCGGGAGTTGTTGCATAGAATTTCATCTCACAATCTGTATCTCAATATACCTGCTACACCACCAAATGTTGTTAACAAAGCCTGTCCTTCTTCGCTATCCGTTGAGATAAGCTCAACTTTTGTTCCCCTCTCCTTTGCCTTCTTTGATAACTCTTCCACCAGATCGAGTTTATTCTCTATAACCATTGCCCCTCCACATTTTTTGCATTGTTTCTCCAATTTCTCAATCTCTTTCTCATCAACCGTCCTTTCCTCGTTATAACCACATTGATTACATCGTAACTTAACCCTGTACTTTTTTAGATCTTCAGATAGGAGCAATGTCTGGACAGCCCCTTTTTCGAGTGCGTTTCTTACCTCTTCTTCCCCATAAATGGCCATTGAATCCTTTTTCTTGACAATCTCTTTGAAGAACTTATCCATGATTTTCTTTTCATGAGATATTTTAAGATTCTCCAGTTTTTTCGCAACCAGGTTTACAAGCTCTCTCAAGCCGGTCTCATCCGTATAACCTGTATCGAAAACGTCCAGCACTTTTTTCTGGACTTCATGGTGCAAGTAAGAGCTCTCAAGGAAGTATAGCTTTGTTGGTCCCGGTCCTCCAACGAATATACCTTTCAAGTTTTTCTCGTTCATGAAAATCTCGCTTATCCTCTCTCCGCACTTGACGAACCATTCGTGGGCAGCAAGCTCGATTAATCTTTCAAATCTCCTCTGAGATTGCCCTCCTCTACCGTGCTTTCCAGGAACCCTTGAGGTTAAATGATCGATGAGCTCTATTCTCTTTCCTCTAAGCATTCCTATGGTGCATTCTCTCCTATCTATCAGGAACAAACCATACACTTCTTTCTCTTCTAGTAATTCTTCCAAGGGTTTGGTATAAAAAGAGGAATCACACCTGTAGAGGAAGATGTTTAATGGGAGGGGAGGCTCTATAACAAACGAAACCATCTCGCTCTGACCAGCTTCTGCCTCCTTGTGACCGACAAAGAAAACGAGTCCATTTTTTGGAGGTTTTTTGAAATACTTCAGCTTGCTCATTATGGATTCTATGGCTGAGAGTACATTCTTTCTGGTCGTCTTGGATTTGATATTCATTGATTGAGAGTACTCGTTTCTTAGATATGCGCTTACGTCCGATATCTGCCTGTCTGGAGGTATGTATAGGGAGATTAACTCCGTGTGCTTTCCCTTGCAAGCCTTTATCTCTTCCAGCTTTTTTTTAAATTCATACCTCTGCACTTCATCGAGCTCTTCCATTTCTCTTCACCTACAAAATGAGCTCTTCTCCATCCTTTGGAGTATACACTTCTGCAAAATCGCTCAGATCTTCAGCCAATGGCTCTCTGTTATCGCTGTGGAAGAGCACAATCTTCTCCGGAGAACATTTTCTCGCAAAATCTACCAATTGCTTGTGCCCAGCATGGGCGGAGAAGTCGAAATAATGAACCTGACATTCCACTTTCTGGCTAACTCCATAAAAATCGAGTGTTCCCTTTTCTAGAAGTTGTCTCCCATTTGTTCCAGGAACCTGATAGCCCGTTAATAGCACCGCACTTCTTGGATCTTTTCTCAATTTCTCTAGATACCATAAAACTGGTCCTCCATCGAGCATTCCGCTTGTGGTGAGTATGACCTCTCCCTTAAGAGCGAGCTTCCTACCATGGTTTGAATGGACTAGCTTTAGCTGGGAAAGGGCTTTCTCCAGCTTCTTGCTAGACCTTATGTACTCTGGATAATCAAGGAAGAGTTTTGATATCTTTTCACCCATACCATCCATCCATACATCGAAGCCAGAGTTTGCGAGAATAAGAGCCATTTCTTGGGACCTGGCAACTGCAAATGCTGGAACTATAGCAATGCCTCCTCTCCTTACGATCTCATCTATGGTATCTAAAAAAAGTTTTTCCAGCTCCCTCCTATCTGGATGATCTCTACCGGCATACGTACCTTCCATGAACAACAAATCACATTTAACCGGATGTGTACCCCATAGTAATCTGGTGTTTATCGTGTTTATATCTCCAGTAAACAGCAAGGTTCTGGATCCTCTTAGTTCAAACATAACCGATCCAGGGATATGACCAGCATGATGCACATGAAGCTTTAACTTACCTATATCCCTAACTTCTGAAGGTTCTACAGAAACAAACCTCGAATAAATTTCTTTTACTTCATGTTTTGAAAAAGGATAAGCGTATCCCTCGGCCTTGGCAACCTTGAGAGAATCTATGAATAGGATGTGACAAATTTCTCTCGTTAACTTGGTTGACCATACCATGCATTCCTGTCTGTTAGCTAAGTATGGTATCATTCCCGAATGATCAAGATGAGCATGTGTTAATAAAACGAGATCAACGGGAGGAGCTTCTGCGGGATATGAAGGTGGCTTTGTAGGAGAAATACCATACTCAAAAAGTAGCCTGATGTCATCTGCCTCCATTACCATACCAAGCTTTCCGACTTCTTCGCATCCGCCCAGGAATTTTACCTTTACTTTGTCCATGTATCTATCTAAAAAAGCAAGAGAGGTAGATTAATCTTTGCCTTCCTTCTTTGGCGAAACTACTAGTATATGTCCTTCTCTTTTCTCTATAACTACCTTGGTATGAGCTGGAATTCTTACCCTCGATTTAGCGAGCCAGTATTCGCCTCTATACCTGACAAATCCAGGTTTGTTCGGTGAAAGCTCTTCAAGGGTTTCTGCCTCCTCACCTTCAAAGGTTGTTAGTGCCGGTTTCTTTCCTTTAACTCTAATTACCTTGTAGAGAATAAAGACAAAAAAGCCAGATATCAATGCGGAAGGAACGATCGCCATTATCAAAAGCAGATTCTGGTATTCTTGAGAAACGAGCCACCTTGTAGAGCTGTACGAAGGAACAAGAAAAATGGTACCCAAGATGATGCATATTATCCCTCCTATGCCAATGAATCCAAAGCCAGGGGTTACAAAAATTTCTATAACCAGCAAAATAAATCCCAATGCAAGGAAAATAATGCTCATGTAAGGCAGGGAAAAACCCATACCAGCCAGAGCAAGACCTATTGCGATGATTCCAAAGACCTCTGCACCATAGCCTGGTGTGTGTATACCAAAGATAATGGAAAACATGCCGAGTACGAGTAGGATTGAGTAAACGATTGGGTTGGACAAGATGGAGAGGATATGATAGGAAAGTGGAGGGGAATAGTAAATAACCTCAGCATATCTAGTTACCAGGGTGACATTATCCGCCTTACTTCCATTTATCTTATCGAGGAGATCGCTTATATCGGTTGCAACAAAATCGATGATTTTTTTCTTTAAAGCCTCACTCGCATTTAAATTTAGATTCTCTGTAACAAACTCTTCAGCTACCGTTGAATTCCTGTGATGGGAGGATGCCAACTCCTTAATCCATTCCTTGATGGCGTTTATGTATTTCGATTCGTTAACCAGCCTTGGACCACTAGATGTTATCTCGACTGGCTGGCAAGAGCCAATAGTTGTGCCATCTCGCATAACCGCTATATCGGTACTCAAAAGCACAAAAACGCCAGCCGACCACGCCGTTGCTCCCCTTGGATAAACGAATCCTATGGTTATTTTTTTGCAGTTTTCTATGAGCTTAACTATCTGCTTTGTCTCCTCAAGCCCTCCTCCCGGCGTATCTATGGTTATCAGTATAGCCCCCGCTCCAATATCGCTTGCATGCTTTATGGCTCCCTTAATCAATTCCACCGTTGCTCTCGTTATAGCTCCTTCTATCTTAACGACCAATACTTTTTCTATCTTTTCTGTGCTTGCCTTGGTTGGAGAGGTTAAGGAAATTAACAGAAGAGGAATTAAGATTAAGAGATACTTCCTCATTTCTTCCTTTTGAGCATAGCTTGAGTTAGTCCTGCAACAAATCCCATCTCTCCACCCGAAACAACTATCAAGTTCTTCTCCCTTGCTACCTCTGCCAAGGTTTGAAGCTCCCTTAATCTCATGGCAGCTGGGACTTTCTCATAGAGCTTAGCCGCCTCCATCATCTTCTGGGAAGCTTCCAGCTCTCCCTGAGCCATTATTACCCTCGATCTCCTTTCTCTTTCAGCCTCAGCCTGCTTTGCAAGAGCCCTCAACATCTGTTCTGGCAAAGCGACATCCCTTATGGTAACCTTCGTTACTTTTATTCCCCAGGCATCCGTTTCAGCATCCAGTATACTTTGCAATTTCTTGTTCAGGGCATCTCTGTTGGCTAACAAGTAGTCCAGATCAACTTCTCCAAGAACATCTCTAAGCGTAGTTTGTGCAAGCAGACTGGTGGCGATGTCGTATCTCTGCACTTGAACGACTGCCTTATCGGGATCAACTATTCTAAAATAGATGACTGCATCAACATCAATTGTTACGTTATCCTTTGTCACTACCCTTTGCTTGGGCACATCTATTACCCTCTCTCTCAAATCCAGTCTTATCACTTGGTCGATGATGGGTATGATGAATACTATTCCGGGTCCCTTCACTCCAAGTAGCCTTCCTAGCCTGAAAACAACGATTCTCATATACTCTGGCAGAATCTTTATTGCAGATGCGAGAATAGCTATTAAGAAAAGTATCACCACTACAAGTACAGGTATCCACCAAGCCATGCTGAAGAATATGGAAATGGTTATTAATACTTTTTTAAATGATGGAGCGTGAGTGGGTTTGTAATAAGTAATGTGAAAGCAAGGCAAGTTTTGGATTCAAGGGGGAATCCAACGGTTGAGGTTGAGATATCTACGGATAGATTCTCAGCAAGGGCATCCGTGCCATCTGGTGCATCAAAAGGAAGACATGAAGCGCTTGAAATAAGGGATAATGGAAAGGAGTTTTTGGGTAAAGGAGTAAGAAAGGCAGTAAGTAACGTTAAAACTGTAATTGCGCCAAAGCTTATCGGTCTGGATGCAAGGGAGCAAGGAGAGATAGATTCATTACTCATAGATCTAGATGGAACAGAGAATAAATCCAGACTTGGAGCAAATGCAATTCTCGCCTGCTCAATGGCATGTGCAAGGCTTGGAGCGATTTGTAAAGGCGTTGAACTCTACGAACATCTTGGAGAAATTTGCAATTCAACGCCGAACGTAATGCCGGTTCCGGTCATGAACATTATAAACGGAGGGAAGCACGCTGGAAACAACCTTGATATTCAGGAACACATGATCATGCCAGTAAGGGCTAAGAGCTTTTTAGAAGCTCTGAGGAAAGCTACCGAAGTTTATCACCTGTTGAAGAGAAAAATAGAAAGCAAGTATGGCAAGCATGCGATAAATGTGGGGGATGAAGGAGGATATGCTCCACCTATGGAAAGCAGTGAAGAAGCTTTTGAAATTATAGTAGAAACCATCGAAGAAGCTGGCTACGGCAAAGAAATTGCCCTTGCTTTTGATGCAGCAGCGAGTGAATTTTATGATGGAAAAAATTACACATTAGCTGGAAAAAGTATGGGGAGTGGAGAGCTTTTAGATTTCTATTCTGACTTAATAAGCACCTTTAACATTATATCTGCTGAGGATCCTTTTGCTGAAGACGATTGGGAAGGTTTTGTGGAATTCACGAGAAAGTTTGGAAACAAAATACAAGTGGTTGGAGACGATCTCTTTGTTACAAATGTTAGGAGGCTAAAGGAAGGTATAGAGAGAGGGGCATGCAACTGCATGCTTCTAAAGATAAACCAGATAGGGACTGTAAGTGAAGCGATGGATGCTGCAAAACTTGCTTATGAGAATGGCTATAATGTAATGGTATCCCACAGGTCTGGAGAAACGTGCGATGATTTCATCGCCGACCTATCGGTAGCTATAAACTGTGGTCAAATAAAGAGTGGCGCCCCTGCTAGGGGAGAAAGGGTAGCGAAGTACAACAGGTTGATAAGGATAGAGGAAAGGTTGACCGATTCTTCCTACGCTCAAAACCTGAAAAGAACCGTTCTTGGCAGTTACTTATAAGAAATTGATGAGATAAATTTTTATCCAATCCTCTCCGTTCTTTCCATAAACATCGTATACCAAACATCTGAAAACCGCATCTCCAACGTAATGTTCTCTACACTTCCACTCAAAAGGTTCCCTGCTTGCAACATAAGAAAGGTTATCGTTCAGATAGAACTCCACTCTATCTATTGGGCTCTCGTTTTCCACATGGGTAGAGACCGTAATGGGACCGATCGCTACTGTGGTATTTCCACCGAGTTTGAAGAGTTTTTTATCAAAGAAATAGAGATAGCCTTGCTCTGGTCTGATTATGTTTATTGAGGGTGGTAACTTTATATCATAGCCTATCAAATCCATGTAGACGGTGAAGGTGGCGTTGCCGATTGAGAATTGCTGAACCACACCTTTTATAACGTTTGTTACCTTTTCAGAGTACCAAAGGTCTCCCCCGCTGCTACCAACGATATGGTAAGCGTCAAAGAAGCCAGCTTTTGTTATGACTCTATCTTTTCCAACGCATGTGAAGCTTTCCCTCGCTACTCTTTCTTCATGAATTTTCTTTGGTGGATCCATCCATTCCTGAACATACATTTCTCCATCAATCGTCACTTTCGTCTCAACTTCCCAGCTATCCCCAACTTTGAATGGGAACCTGAGCATGGTGCTTGGAGGATTATAACTTATGTTTAATCTAATGTAAAACGGGAATACC
>JAGHAD010000097.1 GCA_021161685.1 Thermoplasmata archaeon
GTAACGTATCAATCCCATGAAATAAACCCATTCAGAATGCCAAATACTAACATTGAACATGTTGTTGAAACAACCGCTTCCAGATATGCAAACTGGAAGCTTTCCATCGTTGCGAAGAAAAATCATGTGCCATAGCTTTAAACCGGTTATCCATTTATCGCTATTTGGAGGATGAGTTGCCCAAGAGGCGGGATTACCGTGCCCAGAAAACCATATGAAGCCACAGCCCTTGTTGATTTCCCTAACAACATCTATCCATCCCCTCAAAGTTCCCTTCGAAGCCCATAGCCTAACAGGTTCAAATCCCCCCATGTATTCTATTCCCTTTTGGGTATAGACCTCTCCATCGTAATAGTCTGTCTTGTGAGGATAGGTATCTCCAGCCACCACCACAAATCTCCTGAACCAAGAAGAGTTGGAATGCTCTTTATTTTCATATTCTATAATTTTTCTCACCACCATCCTCACTTCCCTTATATTCCTGCAAGGCAGTCTCCCAACATACACATCTGGATGAAGATCGGGTCTATCTATAGCTTTTGCATTTTCTGGCCACTCTCCAAAGATACAGTTATTATTATCATCCCATGAAGAAAATTTTCCTTCTTGATTATAAAGGTCTGCGTAGTACAAGTCCGTAAGAAATTTGCTTTCCTCCATGTAAGATTTACCCGTATCATAACCTCTGCTCAGATGACTGTACCTTACTGGAACCCAGTAATCTTCTCGAATTCCCTGTCCCTTCCTACCACCTACAAGAAGAACGTACTTTATTCCCCATATTTCATGTGCAAATTTTATGAAATATTTGAGCTTCTCAGCTTTATCCCTGCCATACCAGAACATTTGCTCATAGACTTCTTCTATGCTCACCAGTTTTGCTCTGATGCCATGTCTTATCTTATGTTCTACGAGAGGTTCCAGCGCCTTCAGAAATTTGTGGGGAGCAACTATAAGCAAGTCATAGATTCCTTCATCTGAGGCGCTTTCTCCGATTGGCAATAAAAGCAGGATCGCAAGCAATGGAGCAAGGTATTTCATCAGATTTTATTAGTATTTCCAATATTAAATTCTTCCGATAAGAAAAGATTTAAACTTGAAAGGGGTTGGTAAAATAATGAGAACAAGTTTAGCAGTTGCCATGCTGATATTTATTCTACTCGTTATACCATCTTTTCATGCTAAAGAGGAAGAAAGAAATGTGCTTGTTGTTGGTTTTGGTCCCTATGGTAAGCATAAGATAAATCCATCACAGCTTATAGTTGAAAATTTGAGTAATAAATTGATCGAAGGCAGGATAGTTGTTACGAGAATTCTTCCCGTAGATTGGTCTTCATCTTATAACTTGACGATCGAAGCGATAGAAACTTATAAGCCAGATGTTGTAATAGCGGTTGGTCTTCATCCTAGGGCATCGAAGATCAGGATAGAAAGAGTAGCGATAAATCTGAAGTGGAAAAAGACCGCACCTTTTATTGAAACTATAAGCAAGGGAAAGTCTCTCTTACGTTTTTCAAATTTACCCGTTGGGCAAATCGTTGCAAGACTAAGGGAAAATAACATATCTTCGAGAGAGAGCTATTTCGCGGGTCTTTATGTGTGCAATTACTTGTTCTATAAATTGCTGGAGTATAAGTCAGAGAAGAGAATCGATACAAGAATAGGGTTTATCCACGTTCCTCCGTTAAAGAGAATGAGCCTAGAAGAGATGATAAGAGCAGTTGAGATCGCTATAAGTGTTTCTCTTGAAACTCGATTTTAAAGTACTCTTTAGCTACTCCCGCTTCTAACCTTCTAGCCAAGGCTTTTTTAATCTCATTTATCCTATTAAAGAAAATATCCGCATTCTTGCATTCCTCTGGAAATGCCTTTTTTATATCGGTATCGCTTCTCACATGAATCTTCCTAGCTTCTGGACACAGGTCGAGAATTTCATAGGAATCCATCTTTCTGATCACTGGAAAACTCCTGCATGCGAGAGGTCTATATCTATACACAACGCAACCCTCATCATAAAATGGACATATCCTGCTATTCAAATCCCATTCTAAAATTTCTAGTTTATTCCCATTGAGTAGAGCCAACTTTGGTACGGGCTTAAATTCTATGCCCATGGATTCGGATAGTTTTTTCAACCTATCAACTTCATCCTTGAAAAGTGGTAAGGTGAATTTTCTTGGGGGGATGAGCAGTTTCAAACCAAGAAACTCTAGTCTCTTAAAAGCTTGCTCTATCATTTTACTCTCTTCTTCCGAGAACCTGCCGCCTATATTTGTGCAACAGATTCCGCATCGCTTACAAGAGAACATGCTCAGAACAGTCTATTTTGCTTGAACAATTTCTCCATAGAGCTAAATTTTTCAAGAGCAGACTTTACCCTGCTCTCGCTAAATTGATGTTCATCGCATAGCATGCTAAGAACTTTTTCCTCATCCGGCAGCTTCCATTCCAACTTGTAGTTATCGGTGACTGGGGGATCTAGGAATATTCTTCTCACCTCGTTCAACATTTCCTCATCCATTTCAACCTTCAGCATTTTAAGGGCATTCTCCAAGTTTCCAGCTCTCTTTATGATCTCATAACTCTTCTTTGGACCAATTCCCTCGATTCCCTCATTGAAATCTGTACCAATAAGGATTGCCATATCAACGAGTTGTTCTCTTTTGATTCCAAGTCTTTTCAGGTTATCCTCAAGCTCTATTATCTCCGGCTCAACTTTCACATAAACTTGCTTTCCTGGCAATTTCCTCCTTCCAGTTATAGCTAAATTCCTAACCAAAACCGGTGCACCAAAGAGCAGGGAATCGGCATCTTGGGAAGCTACCGCATATACATCTCCCTTTCTAGCCATGTAACTGGCCTGCGCTTCTCCTTCGCTGGGTGCTTGGACAAAAGGTATACCCAATGCCGATAACAGATTCTTGCTTTGCTTTACTATCTCATCTGTAACCCTAGATGTCTGCTGGGCTCTCTTTCTCGCTTCTTCTATTTCACCTTTTTCTAAGGCTTTTCTCCATTTCCTCTCAGCTTCTTCCTTTATTTCCCTCCTTTCAGCTATCGTCTTTGCCTTTAGAGGGTGCGGTGCACCATCAAAAACGTAGATGGGTTTAATACCGGCTTCTACCAAATTTGCGGTTCTGTAGAGCAATCCAGAGAGATGCGAGGTTATCCTGCCTTTCGCATCCATCAATGGCGTTCCATCCCTCTGCCTTATTATTGAGAGAAACTGGTGAAGGGCATTGTAAGCATCTATGGCTATGATCTTGTGAGAGAGATCTTTCAATGAGCACTTTTTCTTTTCAAACAGATCCCCGAAATCAACGCCCATTGGTATTGAGAATTCCTAGGAAAAATTAAAACTTTTCAGTGAAACAGCTCATAGATCTGCCTCGCCCTTTTATCTCCTATTCCTTCAACCAACTTCAATTCCTCTATACCAGCATTTGCTATTCTACTTATACTTCCAAAATGATTTAAAAGATTCCTAGCGAGAACCTCTCCAACGTTTGGTAGGGAGCTTAGCAAGTACACTTTCATGTCTTTCTCTGGCAGTTCCCTAAGTGCTTTTCTGAACCATCTCGCCTTTGGCGGGGAATCATTTGCTCCCTTCATTTCCCTGCTGCAGAGAATCCTGAGGAAAGTGATTACGGCATCATTGTTTTCCAGAAAGAAGACGGGGATTCCGTAGACGTAAACTATTTCCATAAGTGCCCCAGATATGCTTGCCCAGAGCTTCTCGTTGTAGAAATCTTCCATACCAAGGAAATCCAGGATACTACCATGTACTAGGAGAAGCTTTCTTTTTATTTTCACGCCCTTTATCTCTTTAGCCTTCACCATCTTCAAAAGTTGCTCCCAAAGCCTGTTTGACCTTATAGAATTTATGAAATCGTGTATACTTTTCCTTTCCAAAATAACCGCATAGTCATCAAAAAGTATAGCTATATCTCCAAATGGTAGAAGATCGAATTCGACCTCATCAAAGATTTCTTCCAAAGCCGATTTGATTTGCCCTTCCCTGTGATCCACCAAGATCTTCATGCCCTTATTACATTTCCAACCTGGGTCCTTGGGTATCCTTTAGGTATTGGTTTTGTCCATATCACCTCGTTTTCTTTTATTCCTTTTACCTCTTCTCCATCTCCAACTACGCTGTTACTCAAGATAGCTCCATCCGCCACAACGCTATTTTCTCCCACTACGGAATTGACAACCCTCGCTCCCTCTCCTATTATCGCTCCATCAAAGATAATTGAAGAATCAACCATTGAGTTTCTCCCAACAATTGCTCCATTCCCAATCGAGGATTTTCTAATGGTCCCCCTAATTTTGCTACCCTTTCCCACCGCGTTTTCAAGACCTAGTTTATCGAGTAGCAATTGATTTGCTTTCAGATAGCTCTCTATCCTTCCGACATCTACCCAGTAACCCTCTATCTTGTAGCCGTAAAAACCCTTTCCATCGTCTATAATTCTTGGAAAGACTTCCTGCTCCATTGATACTAATCTTCCAGTATCTATGTAATCGAGAACATCCTGCTCCATGCAGTACGCACCAGCATTTATCAGGTTTGAAGGTGCTTCCTCGGGTTTTGGTTTCTCCACAAATTTTGTTATCCTTCCATCCTCTTCTATCTTAACTACTCCGAATTCCCTAACGTTCTCAACTGGCCAGAGGGATATGGTTACGGTAGCTTTCTTGTCTCTGTGCAGTTTGATCATTTCTTGGAAATTTATGGAGGAAATAATATCGCTGTTTAAAACTAAGAAAGTTCCAGTTATGTATTTCTCGGCAAATTTCACAGCTCCTCCAGTACCAAGGGGCTTTGGCTCCTCGTTTATGATGATTTCTTTTCCAAAATCTTTTTTCAAGAAGAAATCTTCTAACTGTTCTTTCTTGTAATTTGCCGCAATAACAACTTTACTGACCTCTTTCGGTAAGCTTTCTATCAGATATGAAATCATCGGCTTGTTGAGTATTGGGAGTAGAGGTTTTGCCCTTGTGTAGGTTAGAGGTCTGAGCCTTGTTCCAAACCCTCCAGCTAGGATTATTGCCTCCATCCTATGCTCTCCCTATAAGTTTCTTGAATTCCTCTTCGTTGATCATCTTTATGCCTAGCTTTTTAGCCTTATCATATTTCGATCCAGGATTTTCTCCGACTACCACGTAGTCTACATTTCTGCTCACGCTCGACGCAACAGTACCTCCAAGCTCTTCAACTATTCTCTTCGCCTCACTTCTGGTAAACTCCTTTAGAGCTCCAGTAAACACGAACACCTTGCCTTTGAGTATACCTTCTTTCTTCTCCATCCTTGAAAATGTCGCCTTCACTCCAACTTCCCTCAACCTCTCTATTTCCTCCCTGTTTCTCTCCTCTCTGAAGAAGTTATACACACTCCTCGCCGTTTCCGGACCAACCTCGTGAATCGAGAGTAATTCAAATTCCTTAGCGTTCATCAGGGCATCTAAGGTTTTGAAGTGCTCAGCCAGAACCTTCGCCATGTGCTCTCCAACATTTGGTATCCCCAAAGCATAGATGAATCGATCCAAACTTCTTTCTTTGCTTTTCTCTATGCTATCGAGCAAGTTTTGAGCTGCTTTGTCGGCAAATCCAGGCAACCTAAGCAGATCTATTTTTCTTAGTTTGTACAAATCGCTTATCCTCTTTACCAGACCGGTATCAACGAGCAAATCAACTATTTTTGGTCCAAGTCCTTCAATATCCATTGCCCCCTTCGATGCGTAGTGAGTTATGCTTCTCTTAAGCTGAGCTAAACAAGATAGCCCGCCCGTGCACCTGTAATAAGCCCCCTCTCGTACCACATGGCTACCGCAGATCGGGCATTTATCCGGCATTCTAAATTCCCTTTCTTGACCGGTCCTCCTCTCCTTAATGGATTCAAGAACTTCCGGTATGACATCTCCAGCCCTCGCTATTTTGACCCAATCCCCTATCCTTATATCCTTCTCCTTGATGTAATCCTCATTGTGTAGTGTAGCTCTAGATACCGTAACTCCAGATACGTCAACCGGCTTGAGTAAAGCTACTGGTGTTAAAATCCCCGTTCTTCCAACCTGGACAATTATATCCATTATCTGGGTTATTTTTTCTCTTGGAGGGAACTTGTACGCTATTGCCCATCTTGGAGACCTTGCTTTTGTACCTAACCTCTCCTGATCCGCCAAATCATTAACCTTAACAACTATTCCATCAATTTCATATGATAGATCTTCTCTCTTCTCAACCATTTCCTTGTAAAATTCTATCACCTCATCTATACCTTCGCATTTCCTGATGAGGGGGTTTGTTTTTAGTCCCCACTCTCTAAGGTAATGCAAAGCATCCCATTGGGTCTCAACCTTTACGCCCTCCGCAACCATTATCTCATAAAAGAAAATGTCAAGGGGTCTCTCAGCCGTCTCCTTTGGATCTAGCCTCCTCAGAGAGCCAGCGGCAGCATTCCTTGGATTTGCGAGGGGTTCTTCTCCCCTTTCTATTAACTTTTTATTGAGCTCCTCAAAATCCTTGATATGCATTATAACTTCTCCTCTTACAGCCAATCTCGATGGAACGCCATTTGCTTCTCTCAACCTTAAAGGTACAGCTCTTATAGTCTTCAAATTCTCGGTAACGTCCTCTCCATTTATTCCATCTCCCCTCGTTGATCCTCTTACAAAGACTCCATTCTCGTAAACCAACTCTACTGATAGCCCATCTAGCTTTGGCTCGGCAACATAGCTTATCTTTTCCTTACCAAGCTCTTTCCTTATACGCTCATCAAATTTCCTCATCTCTTCTTCTTTAAAAGCGTTATCTAAGCTGAGCATCGGTTTTAGATGAGTAACCGTCTTGAATTCCTTTGCAGGTGGTGCACCAACTCTTTGAGTTGGAGAATCTGGAGTAATCAGATCTGGATACATCTCTTCAAGTTCTTGAAGTTCTCTCATCAGCTTATCATACTCTGCATCCGATATCTCCGGTTTGTTGAGAACGTAATAGAGGTAATCGTGCCTTCTTATTTCTTTCCTTAGCCACTCTATCCTTTTCTTTGCCTCTTCCTTTGATATCATCGCTTCACCTCCCTAGCATCTTCTCTATTTTGCTTAAATCATATGTATTTAAAATATCTTCTTTTTCCAACCATCCTCTCCTAGCCATTGCAACACCAAATTTAAGGAATCTCATGTGATCGATGGCATGCGAGTCTGTACCAATCACCATTTTTGCCCCCATTTCCTTGGCTGCCTTTGCATGAACATCGTTCAAATCTAGCCTGTCTGGAAAGGCATTTATCTCTAAAAATGTTCCAGTTTCCCTTGCAGCCTCGAAAATTTTCTCCAAATCAACGTCTATCGGATCTCTTTTCCCTATTAACCTGACTGTTGGATGAGCGAGCATGTTTATGTATTCATTCTCCATGGCTTTGATTATGCGCTCTGTCATTTCCTTCCTGCTCATCTTGAACTTTGAATGGATCGCAGCGTATGCGAAATCTAGCTCCTTCAAAACTTTGTTGCTGTAATCCAATGTTCCATCCGGTTTGATGTCGCATTCGGTTCCAGCAAATATTCTTATCTCAAACTTTTCTTGCAACTTTCTTATTTCCTTTATTTTTTCCATGACCTTTTCTTCACTCAAACCATGCGCAACCTTGAGGGAAGGCGAATGATCCGCTATGCCCACAAATTTAAGTCCCATTTCTTCTCCTTTTCTGGCTATATCTTCGATGCTTGAAGTTCCATCGCTCCAAGTTGAGTGAATGTGAAAATCTCCCTTTACATCCTCATATTTGACAATCTTTGGTAATTTACCCTGCTGAGCGAGCTCAATTTCTCCTCTGTTCTCTCTAAGCTCGGGCTCTATGTACTGTAAACCTATAACTCGATAAACCTCTTCCTCAGTTCTTCCCGCTATGTATTCATCTGTATCTTTTTTGAAAACTCCATATTCGTTTATCTTAAGTCCTTTCTTTATGGCGAGATTCCTGATCTGGATGTTGTGATCCTTCGATCCAGTAAAATACTGTAAAGCAGCTCCAAAACTTTCTGGTCTTACAACCCTTACGTCTACCTGCATACCATCTTTCAAAATAACGCTCGTCTTCTTGCTTCCCTTTACTAGAACTTCCTTCACATATGGATATTTAACAAACATATCCATTATGCTATCCGGATTCAGAGAAGAAACCAAGATATCTATATCCCCTATGGTTTCTTTCATCCTCCTCAAACTTCCAGCAATTTCAATTTTTAAAACATCCTTGTTTTGCCTTAGGTATTCAACTATCCTGTAGCCATCATCGTAAGCCACATTGATCAATGCCCTTCCCTTTGATTCTTCCATCATCTCTATTCCTCTCATGATGTTTCTCTCCGTTATCTCTCCAAAACCTTCTAGCATCCTCAACCTTCCCTGCTTGCAAGCCTCCCTTAGTTGATCTATGGTCGTTATCCCAAGTTTCTTATAGAGGACTAGAGCTTTCTTCGGTCCAAGACCGGGTATATCCATGAGTCGTATCAGTTCCTCTGGAATTTCCCTCTTGAGGTTCTCTAGATACTGTAACTTCCCCGTCTCTATCAGCTCCTCTATCTTCCTCGCCATGCTTTCTCCAATTCCGGGAATGCTCTTCAGCTTGCCCTGTCTGTATATTTCTTCGATATCTTTCTCTAGGGTCTCTATCCTTTGTGCAGCCCTGCGGTAGGCTCTGACCTTAAAAGGAAGTTCTCCTTTTATTTCAAGCAGGTCAGCTATTTGATAGAACACTTCAGCTATCTCTTGATTTCTCATGGTATCCCAACCTTATCGCAACTTCTACCTTGTCTCCATCCTTAAGATTTAAAGTTTCTCTCAGGTTATATGGTGATATGAGTTCAACGATGTTGGAATAGTGACTTCTGCTCGGAAAAACAACTGCACACTTCAAACCATTAATGCTTGCATGATAACACATTACGCTACCAAAGGATCGATCTGGGGTAGAAAAAGCCTCTATCTCTATACCCCTTCTTGATTTGATGAAGTGCAGTTTGCTCAAGTCAAGCTGATCAACTTCTATGTTCAACGTTCCCGGAAATGGAATAAATCCCAATTTTTCTTTGAACTGCCTAACATACTCTTCCTGAACGGTGTAGTATCTCCCCTCTCCCATGCCTGAAATTATCTTTCCGCTTATGTAAACCGTATCCTTCTTTTCAAACAACCTTCTGTAGATCTCATATTCCTTCTCCAGTTCCCTTCTCCCCTTATCACTTATGCTTATCCTTTGCTTCCTAACGCCAAATTCCCTCCTAATGTAACCTAGTTTCTCCAGCGCGATGAGGTGTCTCGAAGTTGTTTGTTGGCTCAGATTTAGCTTCCTCCCAAGCTGGGAAGATGACAGTTCTACTTTTCCATGCAGGGCGCCGAGCACGGCTAGTTGCTTTAGCATGTCTAACAAGTATGGTTTCATATCATCTGTCTTTTAAGTTTCTCAGCCAGTTTCTCCCCTTCTTTAGTAAGTGTATATCTATCCTTATCTTCCCTTATCAATCCCGCCCCTTCTAGATCTTTTATGGCTTTCTCCACTGCGGATAATGGGATATGGTGCTTTTTAGATATATCTCTTGCATTCGCATCACTAATTATCAGCTCGTTGAAGACAACTTTTCTGAATTTGTTGGAAAGCACAAAACCTTCTTCCATAATCAATAATTTAATTATGAAGTTCATGATAAACTTTTAGTTCCAAGATGAGAGCCCCTAACGTGCTGCTGGCGGATGAGCTACTTGAAAAAGCTTTCAGAAGAATGAAGAAAGCAACGGTAAAGGGAACTAGGAACAGGGGGAAGAAGCTCGCTTTGTTGAAAGCGCAAATCTTTTCAGAGATCATAGTATCCAATCTCGAAAAGTACGTAAGGGAATTTCCATCGATTGATAAAATCCATAGGTTTTTTTCCGAACTGATCGACATAAAGCTTGGTAAAGGCAAGGTAAAGAAATCTCTCGGCGCCGTGAACTGGGCAAGCAAGTTGTGCAGAAGAATAGCTAGGGAGGAGATGGAAGATATAAGGAGAGCTTCCAGCAGGGAAGACATAGCCTTTCATCTAAGGAGGATATTTGGAAGGATCTCATCGGTGGTCAAGCAAATAGGCGATGATCTCGAGAGATTGAGGGAGGTATCAAACTTTATAAACAACCTGCCCTCAATCGATAACTTACCAACCATAGTGATAGCTGGATATCCAAATGTCGGGAAATCTTCTTTGTTAAGAAAACTTTCCAGAGCCAAACCAGAGATTAATATCTACCCTTTTACGACCAAGAGCATTCACGTTGGTCATCTTTTCCTAGACGGGAAAAAATATCAAATAATAGATACTCCAGGCCTCCTTGATCGCCCTCTGGAGAGGAGGAACAAGATAGAAAGACAAGCCATTGCGGCTTTAAATTATCTAGCCGATGTAATTATCTTCATGCTAGATCCTACCGGACATTGCGGTTATGGTATAGAGGAGCAGATAAATCTTCTTCAACAATTAAAAGAGACTTTCTCAGTACCGTTCATCATTATAGAGAACAAATCGGACATTTCCAAAAGGCCATCACCCTATATCAAGGTATCTTGTATGACCGGAGAAGGTATAGACAAGCTCTTGGAGAGGATGAGAGAAATTTTGAATAGCAAGAATAATAAGTTGTGAATAAATAACTAGTTAATGATGAAAAAGGCTTTGACGATAATCTTAGTTTCAATCATGCTCATAGCCTTACTTGCAGGTTGTGAGAAGAAAAAAGAAATGAACATCAATCCAGAAGAAGTCAAGGAACATCTGATAGGAGAATGGAGATGGGAAGGAAACAACCAAACTGGGAGATGGATTTTTTATGAAAATAACACCATGCTGGCAGAGTTCACTGGAAAATTTGCTGGAGCAAAAAGCACCGCTTGGTGGGAGTACCATATCAAGGGAGACGAAATATGCTTTACAAATTGCAGTAATCCAAGACTTACGCCCGGCTGTTACAAGTATGAATTTCTGGAGAATTATACGATCCTTAAGGTGAGCTATAAAGATCGAGTGGCATATTGGTATAAGGTCAAGGACTAAAGCCTAAAAACTGGAGCAGAAAAAGTATAAATATTGAAGAATCATTTTTGAATTAAAAGGCACTGGGAGGGGTTGGAGATAGGACTTATAAAGAGGAAGGAGAAGGAAGAGGAGAAAGATAAGGAACTCAAAGTTGAGCAACTGGATGAGAAGGGAATAAGGAGAATAATCAAATTTGAAGAGAGAGGCAGTGAAGAAACCGAAGGACAGCAGAAAGGAGAAGTAGAAGAGAAGAAAAAAGAAGAAGTGAAGAAAGAACAAGAGGGGATCGATCAAAAGGTCGTGATGCAGAGTCTAAAGGAATTTGATCTTCAGATAAAGAGAAATAAGGAAGAAATAGAAAGGTTAAACAGAAAACTTGAGGAGATATCCAGGGATCTAGATGATCTGGTGAGCCTCTATGAAATCGTATCGGAGCAGATGAATCCCTTTGTTGGGCTATCCAAAGTGACAAAGCAGAGACTCGAAGCGCTAGAGAATTACACAAAGGAGATTCAGGATCTCAAGGCAAGGATAGAACAGTTGGAGCTCTCATTGGGAAAAATTCCGCAAACAACAGCCAAAGAAGAGAAAGAGTATTCAGAAGAGGATTTGGACAACGCGGTGAACAAGGCTTTCAGCATGATAGACTTGGAGAAAAGGATAGAAGAGGAAATATCGAACTACCTTGATAAATTGAGGTAGGTGTTTGTTATGGAAGAAAAGAAGTTGTTGGACATATTTGAGATAGGAAATGAGATATCTTCGCTAGTGGCAAAAGGAGAGCTAACCCCATCTCTAGGAGAGAAGATAAAAGAAAAGATAAAGGAGAAGGGAGTAAGCCTTACAAAGGATCAGTTGCACGAGCTAATAAGGAGAACAAAGAGCATCTTAAAGAGTCACTCGATGGAAGAAAAAGAGACAAGCGGAGACTTACTACAGGCTATAAACGATCTGAGAAAGAGGATAGAACAACTAGAAAAAGCACAGGATCAGTGGATGAAAGGTTTATCTGAGCTAAGGAGAACGGAAAGCAAAGGAAGTTTACATCCAACACCTTTATCTGACATACCAAATGATCCAAAGAGTGTAGTAATAGCAATGAAGTGGTTACAGTTTCTCATAAACAAGGTTGGCGTAAAGCGCGTGCCCGAGGTTCTTAATTATTACGTAGATATAGGTTGGCTGGATGAGAAGGCAAAATCAAAGTTATTGGTGTACTGTGAGGGGCTTGGCGAAGAAGGTGAAGTTAAAGAAGGGAACCTAACCGCAAAGGATCACCTGCAATCTTTCCTCTTCATCCAGAAACTGCTCGGAAAAGAAATTGGTACTATACCGGTTGATCAGATAGACAGAGATATTAGCAAAGTGATGAAAAACTTGGAAAACATGAACATCTGAAAGGGGAAGGGGATGGGATTCTCAACAACCGCTGCGGTTGCAATCATATGTACATCGCTTCTTCTTTCCATTAGTCTAGCCCTTACTAGCATGTTGCCATCAATTTCAGACCTAAACGATTCTTACAGACTATTTGAAAAGAAACTCATTGAGAGAAAGGAAACAGAGATAGACATAACCAATGTAACTTCAACCAGTGGAACTCCCTTCAATTTATCCATAGAGGTTAAAAACACCGGATCGGTAACTCTGGAAACGGAAGACTTCACCATCATCATAAATGGTGAGATGCACAATTATAGCTGTTCAGAACCGTATCTGTTTCCTGGAAGAATTGTCAATTTTACCGTAACTGGCTTAACGGAAAGAGGAGAGACCAGAATAAAGGTTGTGACTGGAAGCGGAATAGAAAGATATGAAGTGTGGAGTGTGTAGCAGATGGGGTTCAGCATAACGGGATCTCACCTCGTGTTCTTCATCGCTGCGGTGGCGGTTGCAGGTGTAGTCGCTGGTATATTATCTGCAATCACCATGAATCTTGGAACGAGTTTATCTGAGAAATGTCGTAAGATGCAAGAGAAGATGGATATAGATTTTAAAATCATAAACGATCCGAGTAATATTCCCAACGAGAGCGGTTTTTATGAATTTTACATCAAAAATATAGGGGAAAGAGAGATCATCACCACAAACGAAACATTTTCCCTACTGATCGATGGTAACATAATAAGCAAGGATAGCTATCACTTCTCTACCGATTCGATTCTTCCATCTGAGGTAGCTGTTCTGTACATAGAGGCGAGTGTTTTAACACAGGGGAATCACAAGATGAAATTGGTTGGCCCCCATGCAGTGGAAGATGAATTTGAATTTGAGATCTAGGAGGGTTATCAATGAGAAACTACAAGTCCCTTGTGCTTGAGAGGAGAGGAGAAAAAGATGGATTCGATCAGAGGTTTGGGAGGGAAATACCAGATGGATCTATCATGTTTATAGAGGGAGGGGCTGGCGCGGGAAAGAGCATTTTATGCCAGAGACTTTGCTATAGCTTTTTAAAGAATGGTTATACTTGCTCCTATGTTTCAACCCAGTTTACCGTTAAAAGCTTCTTGCGCCAGACTGCATCAGTTGGCTATGATATGAAAAGATACCTCATGAAAGGGAAGTTGCTTTTTATATCTACGGAAGTTACCCTAGCTGAAACGTTACCAAAAGAGACTTTCTTTAAAGGTTTGATAACTTGCAAGAAACTTTTCGAGCCAGACATAACATTCATAGATTCTCTTTCAACCCTCCTAAAGGATAGCCTGAATAAGGATAACTTGGTGGAGTTAACCAGCTTTTTGAACAGGTTGAGAGGATGCGGAAAAATAGTGATACTCACCGCAAATCCAGAGGAGTGGGATGGGGAGATTCACAGGACATTCCAGACAATGGCGGATATACATTTTGTAATCAAGAGGGAGTCGAAACCGGGACTTGGTATAGTGCATAACATTTACATAGAAAAATTCAACGGAGCTCGCTACAAGTATGAGCCCGTAACCACCTTTTCGGTACGTCCGGGCTATGGGCTAACATTAGAAACGAGTAGCGTTGCATTCTGAGGGATGAAAATGGAGATGACTGAAAAGGAAATAGCGGAGCTGTTAAATAAAAATCCGCACCTCAAAAAATACCTCGAAAAGGTGGAGAGCAAGGTTGGCAGACCCAAGTTCTACAAAAAACTCCCAGCTGACTTGAAGGGAGAGAAGTTTCCAAACGTTATCTATCAAACAAAGGGGAATGTTTTTATCCATGTTTACAGGACGGAGGATATGGATACCATCGAGTACCATGCTATTGAACCTACTCTGAGCAAAGAGGAGGAGAAAAAGAAGGAGAAGATAATGGAATTAATGTATGAAAAGGCATGTTTGAAAGAAAATGTGAAATCGAAGGAAGATTTGAAAAAAGCGATAAAAGAGATTTTGAACGAAGTTACAGTTGTTGTTGATGAGCCCAGAAAAGTCAAAAAGGGGTTTTTTGGAAGATTCAGACCAAGCAAGATAGAAGTTACTAGGGAGGAAAAAGAGAGGATAGAGTACACCATTACTAAAGATATCGTTGGGGGAGGACCACTCGAACCTTTCATGAGAGATCCCTACATAGAAGATGTGCACGTTATTACTGGTGAGAAAATCCATTTGGTTCATAAAATGTTTGAGATGGTGAGAACCAATATCGAGATAGAGAAAGACTGGGCTTATACATTTTCCCAAGAATTCAGCGAGAAAATAGGAAGTCCAGTGAGTGAGGGTCAGCCAATAGCTGATGGGACCCTTCCAGACGGAAGCAGAGTTAACATAATTTACAGTAAAGATGTCAGTCTTAAAGGACCAACCATGACAATAAGAAAATTCAGTGAAACCCCAATAAGCGTAACACAGCTCATCAAATGGGGAACGATGAGCGCAGGTATTGCTTCATATCTATGGCTTTGCTTGCAGTATGGAAGGAGCATTTTTATATGCGGAGAAACAGCT
>JAGHAD010000127.1 GCA_021161685.1 Thermoplasmata archaeon
TGGGGGGGGATTGGGGAGGTAGGGAGGCAGAGGATGGTGAGGGCAGAAGGGGGAGGAATGGCATGAGGTAAAGAATCTCAAGAGCGTTGATGTTATCCTAGTGGGATACACTCATGAAAAAAGGGAGATAAGCTCTCTTGCCATGGCTCTATTAGATGATAAATCCCTAGTTTATGTGGGCAAGGTTGGGACGGGTTTTGATGCCGATATTATGAACAGGTTGTTGAGTATGTTTAAGAGAGTTGAGAAACCTCCAGTTGTCAATCCAGATAAGGCTCCAGATAACATTATATGGGTAAAGCCTGAGGTTGTTGCTGAGGTTGAGTTTCTGGAGGTAACGAGGGAGATAGAGCTGAGGGCTCCTTCATTTAGGGGAATTAGATTGGACAAGCCTTTGAAAGAATGTACGATTGACCAATTGGTTTAGGCAGAGACATTTATCAAAGTTTAAATTGAAATATGAGCATTTACAAGCATGTTTGAAGGCCATTCGTGGCTTATTCCATTAATCGCATTGCTTTTCCTTTTCATATGTTGGAAACTGGCGAAGTTCGCCATAAAGATACTGCTTGCAATAATAGCGATCATCCTTGGAATAGCTGTACTGTACCACTTCAACTTATTCGATGCTCTCGCAAAATTTCTTTCCAATTCTCTCAAGGATATAGTTGGACAGTCTTCCAATCTCTTCAGGTCTCATCTCTCCAACTCTTCTTCTGAACTCTTCTGGTAGATCAACACCAAAATAGCTCTTCACGACCTTGCTAACCAGCTTCCTCCTCTGCGAGAACAGCACAGAAAGGAGAAAAAAGAAGAAATCTTCATCTTCAACATGAAACTTCGGCTCTCTTGGAATAATCTCTACGATTGCAGCATCAACCTTTGGAATCGGCTTAAAAAACCTCTTTGGAACGATTTCTTTGATCTCGCAATCAGCCCTGTAATAGACGGCAACGCTCAACCTCGAGTAATCCTTACTACCCGGCTTTGCCACCATTCGTTTTGCAAACTCCTTTTGATAGATTATGACTGCTTTCTCAAAGTCCTGATCAAGTAGTTTAAAAGTAAAAGGGGACGATATTTGGAATGGAAGGTTTGCAACAACTTTGTTGAAATCGAGGGTGGATAAATCTAATTTGAGAATATCTTCACATATAACCTCTACATTTTGTGGTAGGCTCTCTCTAAGATAATTAGCTAACCTTTCATCGATCTCAACCGCTATGACTTTTCTCACTTTTTCAGCTAGCAGTCTGGTAAGTATGCCTTTCCCCGGACCCACTTCAAGAACCGTATCATCCTTTTTGAGCTCAGCATATTCTATTTCTCTCCTTGCCACGGATTCGTTTATCAGAAAATGCTGTCCGAGCTTACGCATGGCTTTTCCTTGGAGGGCGCACGAAGAGATAGTACTTTTGGTTGGGATCAGATAGTTCTTGCTCTATTCTCTTTGCAATCAACTTCTCTGGATGTTTCAGGAAGGGAACCCTATCGGATATGTCCTTGAAGCTTTCAAATGGTTTCTTCTTTCTTTCTTCCAGTATCTCAAAAAGTATTTTCTTACCAAGACCTGGAAGCAATTCTAATGAATGAAACCTAGTTGTAATCGGGCCAGCTTCATTGAAAAATTTCACAAATTTCTTCTCGTTCTTTTTAACTATCTCCTCCACTATGTATGGTATTTCTCCATGCGCTGCTGCGGTCAACTTATCGTAATCTATCCTTCCCTTTATCTTAGCTATCTTATCTCTCTTCTCCGTATCTTTGCCAATGTAAACCCTCTCACCTATGGTAAAGCTAACACCACTTTTCGGAAGCAATTCAAGCAGGGTAAATTGATCCTCTCCTATTCCATATACCACCGGAAATCTCTTGCGAGGAGGAATGTCTGCTCTCCCCTCTGGCAAATAATCCAAGACATAAACATAATCTTCCATAAAATCCCCCTACTCCAAATACTTACTCACGATTTCCAGTATTTTTTTCATCTCATCTTCGCTCAAAGCTATTCTCTCCTTTGCAAAAATCGTTTTGAGATCATCTTCATGAGTTGGTAAGAGATCAGCTATCTTGCATACATGCCTCTCTTCAAGCTTTTCTATATTCTTTGAGAGTTCTTTCATGAGATCTCTTACTTTCTCAAGGGGCAATTTCGCAAAAGCTTCGGCATGTTTAAGCGCGGTTTTCTGCTCATAGGTGAGTTCTCCCCTCTCCTTCTGAATCCTTTTGAGAATGTCCCTAACTTCGGCGAGGGGAACAAATCTCTCTTCCATCAAACCACCCTTTTCAGGTGCTCGGGCAAAACGATCAATACCTTGTGCTTTCCACCATCCCTTATACCAACCTTGTACGCATTACCTTGTTTTCCCTCTATTTCTCCGGTATATCCTTGGAACCTAGGGTGAGGCATACCTTTGTGGAATGAAGGATCTATGTCTATGCAAACCTTTTCACCAATTTCAAATTCCTGCAATGCCCTCGTTATCGGAAAAACCTCCCTTCTCTTTATCCTGAGTTTCTTTCTCGTTTTGCTCCTAAAACCTCTCGATCTCTTCATATTCACTCACCTCTGACAGCAACTACATCGAGAGCTTCAACCTTGCATGGTATACCCAAGAGCTCCGATAAGCTCGGTCTCGTTCTACCTTCATCTCCAGAAACGAATTCCTTTATGTATGTTCCGGATTCCGCCAAGATCTCTATCAAAGCTTCTTTTCCTTTCACTTCCATCACCTTGCATTCCATTATCCTTTTCTCTCTCGTTTTGAGTGCCCTCCTGTGGGCAACTCTTGAAGGGGTGAACTGCTTTACGGTAATACCTCGTAATGAATCAACAACTTCTTTAAGTTTTTCTTTGGGTATTTCTTTTTCAGCAATTATTTTGGCATGATATACCTTGGGAAATGTTGCCTTTTTAAGCCTTACCACCTCTTCCTTATTAGAAAACCTCAGGTCTCTAACTTCTACTTTACCTTGAGCAAATGCGTTTATCTCCTTTTCCAACTCGCCAAGATCTATATTCCTTATCTTTGGATTTTTTATCTCCAAAACGAAAGGTCTACCTTCTCCGAGCATTCTGGCATCTATATCTTCTCTCCCGCATCCATGGAAGGATTCGCTTTCCCCTCCAGTAGCTTCCAAAACCTTCTCCGCTATTATCTCCTCGACGCTCGTTTGATACGTTTTTCCAGTAAAGTTGCACCTCCTGCATCCAATCCCCTTGCATATCCTGCAGGGCCATTTCGTTTGGGGTATCCCCCTTACTTTTTTTATGTACCTCCCATAGATGTAAAGGGGGGAAACTTGAAGTGTTACGTGGTTAAACCTGGTATCGATGATTGCTGTTATGTCTGGATTTTGATATGATACGTTCTTCCCCAACTTCCTGGATAAAATCTTCTCTACTTCCCTATTTACCCACGTTTTTATGTCGACATATCTCTTTATACCCGCCTTTCTCGTAATATCCTCTTCTTTTTTGACGATCTCCTCATCGATCTTGCTTCCTATCAGGAAAGTTGAAAACTCATACCCTTTCAGCTTCTTTTCAACCAATCTGGCAAATTCATCTATTTCTTTGCTCAATCCCTCACACAGCCAGCAGTCTTCTGGATCAACCTTTTCCAAAAACCTTCTCCACCTTTTGGGAACCAGTCTCTCTATACAAGCTTTACACAGCTTCCTACCATCCAAAACTTCCTTAAGAGCTCCTATGTCCATTATTCCTGCTCCTCTATCTTCTTTGCAACCTCCCTTGCTACATCCAGTGTAGAGCTGTTTCCTCCCATATCGTAGGTTCTAACCTTACCCTCTTCTATGACCTTTGCGATCGCATTTTCCAATTTCTCAGCCCACTTCTTTTCCTTCAACCATTCTAGCATTAGTTTAACTGATAGGAGCATTGCCATTGGATTCACTATGTACTTTCCAGCGTACTTCGGAGCCGATCCATGGGTTGGTTCAAACAAAGCATAGTCATCTCCTATATTTGCGCTTGAAGCAAAACCTAGACCCCCAACCAGTTGGGCAGACAGGTCTGATATTATATCTCCAAACATGTTGGACGCCACAAGAACATCGTAATCCTGTGGATTCTTAACGAGCCACATACACATCGCATCGACATTTACTTCCCTGTACTCTATATCTGGATACTCTTGAGCTATTTTCCTAGCCTCTCTTATCATCATCCCGCTCGTTTCCCTTATAACATTTGGTTTTTCCACGACGGTAACGCTCTTCCTTTTATGTTCCCTCGCATACTCAAACGCTTTCCTGATTATCCTCTGACATCCCTTTTTTGTAAAAATCCTACATGATACAGCCAGTTCATCCGGAGGCACATCCTTGAATCTTTCCATTTTTTCGTTTAGCATCAGGGCTTTCTTAACTTCATCTGGAACGGGATGAAACTCAACCCCAGAGTAAAGCCCTTCGGTATTTTCTCTCACTATAACGAGGTCTATATCATCCCTGTAGTTCAGTGGATTTCCCTTATATGATTTGCATGGTCTTATGTTCGCATAGAGATCAAACTCCTGCCTTATTCTAACGATTGCACTCCTGTATTTTATCCCCTTTCCTCTTAGCTCTGGAGCCAGCTCCTTCTGCGCATCTTCATCGGGCTTAGAAGTTATGGCTCCAAAGAGACAGCAGTCGGTTTCCCTCAAAAGTTCCAAGGTCCTTTCGGGTAGAGGATCCCCTTCCTTCTTCCAGAATTCCCATCCCACATCTCCATAGATGTACTCCGCATCTATATCTATATGATCAAGCACTATCATCGCCGCATCCATTACATCCTTTCCAATTCCATCTCCAGGAAGCACCGCTATGTGGTACTTTGCCATGAATGATAATTAAATTTTTATTTTTAAAACCTCTGCCTTCCTAGATGCTCAAAAGCATTGTAAAACGCATCGAGTTCATTTTGCCAGTGATTGGAATAATCGTGCTTTTCTATCTTTTAAAATCGATTGGTATAGAAGATATAGCAAATGCGATGTCAAAAGTTGATCCATTAATGTTTGCAATTTCTGCCCTGATGGTTTTCATAAGGAAGCCGATTGGAGCATACAAATGGTACTTACTGACTAGATTCCAAGATTTCGATATTCCATACTCTAAAATGCTGAAGTTTTACTTCATGGGTTATTTCTATGCGGTTGTAACTCCAGGTGGAGTTGGCAATTACATAAGAGCAAAATTTCTGTACGATGAGGAAGGGAGAATAGGCAAGGCTGTAACCAACGTTGCCATCGATGCGTTTATAGACATGGCATGCTTGTATTTTCTTGGATTAATCGGTACCCTCATTTTATTCCCGCGCTACTTTACTATTATGCTGATCCTCATTTTTCTTTTTACCATTACTTCTGCATCACTACTGATAATTTTCAATAAAAAAGCAAGTCATGCTGTGGCAAGAACGTTGTTAAAATTTGCAATACCGTACAAGTATAGAGACAAGGTTAAAGTGGAGAAATTGTTCGAGGAGTTACCATCAAAAAGAGCTTTGCCACCAGTTCTTGCGCTTTCCATGCTGACATGGATACTTTACTTGCTCCAGATATGTCCGATAGTTGCCGGTCTATCAATTAAGATTCCTTTCATTGACGCTTTCTTCCTGTGGGCGATATCATGCTCAATTTCCTTTCTACCAATAACGATATCTGGAGTTGGAATAAGGGAATGGCTTGTTATGATCCTTGCGAATAAATACAATGCTACAAATGTTGATTCTCTGGCTCTTTCCTTGCTTGGTTACATTGCGATCTCCATTTTTCCAGCGTTAATAGGAGCAATACTTAGCATGCATCATCATTTAAAAAAATCACTCTCTTAACTCTCCAAGTGTGGTTATCCTTTCAGCAAAGGCGTTGTGCTTGTGAATAGATTCCTCGCTTTCACTTCTTGCAATAACGATCGTGTCGTCTGGTAAATCCCCATACTTCTTCATAACCATATCGAGCATATCCCTTACCACATCTTCAACAAATTTTGGATTTTCGTGAGCTTTTATGACAACCTCTCCCTCTTCCCTCCTCTTCAAAATTCCATAAGTTGGACTGCTGAAGGCTTTCTCAACTATATCTATCAGGTCATTTGCTTCTATAAAATAATCTCCCGGCACTTCTATTATCAACGTACTTCTATTCCTTTGATTGTGAGTTGGAACGATGTCGTTTGTTTTCTTTCCCTTTATCGCTCTAACAACCTCCATGGCACAGGGGCAGGCGGTCATGCCTATTGCTTCTACTCCTATAAGCTTCCTTATCTTTCCTCCCCTCTCCGCCCTTACTTCGGCCATTAACTTATAAGGTTGCTCCTCCTTCCTACCAAATGGATTTTCCCTTTCCATGAAGTAATCTGCGGTTGCTTTAACCTCTGCAAAGCTTGCGTATTCATGCCTATCTAGCAATGCCTTCGCAACCTCTGCACAAAAACTCTCTAAATCCCTTACAGGCTTCTTTCTACTCGTTTCGACGATCTCTTCAGTTAATTCAACATTTCTTGACATGTGGCTCCCTTTCTGGGTAGCAGGTAGATCTACAAAGAGGTCGATGGTTGTCGGCAGAACTATTACCTCTTTCGCTCCGGGCCTTTTAACATACACGATCTTCTTCACTCCCTTTACGCCGACCCTCGTCAACCTGTATCGCAAGTTCGAAAGAGCAGACTGAACGTCTGGCAGGTTTTTCATTCCCTTCTCCTAAGTAGAAATCCATTTAATTAAGTTTCGAAGGCAAATTTAAAATACAGAGAGCCTCCTAACAGTTACAATCCATGCTGTCAAGAGAAGACGCCCTCAACCTTATAAGGAGATATCTAAACGATGAGAAAATCATCAAGCATTCTCTTGCAGTTGAAGCCATAATGAGGGCACTTGCCAGGAGATTATCTGAAGATGAAAATCTATGGGGTTTGGTTGGTCTCCTGCACGATCTCGATTATGAATACACAGAGGATGATCCGGTTGAGCATGGTATAGTGGCTTGTCAGATGCTCGAAGGATTATTGCCAAAGAAAGGACTTAACGCAATAAAAGCTCATAATTATAAATACACGGACCAATTACCCGTAAGAGCCATAGATAAGGCCCTCATTGCTGCAGATGCAGTATCTGGGCTGATCATGGCTACAGCCCTTGTTATGCCTTCGAAAAAATTAAAAGAAGTTAAGTTGGAAACCCTGCTCAAAAAATTTGAAGATAAATCATTTGCAAGAGGCTGTGATAGGAGAAAGATCAGCCTATGTTACGATTTTGGGTTAACTTTAAGAGAGTTTTTGGAGATATCTCTGAAAGCCATGCAGAGCATATCGGATGAGCTGGGCCTATGAGGGAAGAAAAAGCTGATGAAGAATATCTCCGGATACCCCTCCCTAAAAGAGAGGAGGGAGAGATGTTTGCCATAGCAGATCAGTTAATGGGCGGATCGAGAGTTAGGGTTATATGCGAGGATGGAAAAGCAAGAATAGCAAGGATCCCAGGCAGGGTAAAGAGGAAGCAAAGGATAAGGGCTGGAGATCTGGTTATTGTAAAACCATGGTCTGTCCAAGATGAGAAGGCAGACATCATTTTTAGGTACACGCATATAGAGGCCGTTAACCTGAGCAGAAGGGGGCTTTTACCAAAAGAGCTAGATGTGTTTTAGCATGGAGATAAAGGAAAAAATTGTGGAAAAAATAGATAGGGAACTTCAAGAGCTTAAGAACAGGATAGGGATAGACAGGAAGACGTTGGATGAGGTTTTTGACAGACCAACCCTTTTAGCTTTTGGAAAGTTGATATCGGATAGAATCATAGAGTATGTTGATTTTCCAATATCCACAGGAAAGGAAGCAAACGTCTTCCGCGCGGTTACTCCAGATGGCAAGCTAATAGCCGTGAAGGTTTACAGAATAGCAACTTCAAACTTTAAGAGAATGATCTATTACATAAGGGGGGATCCGAGATTTGCTCCGGTTGGAAGGAGTAAGAGAGAGGTTATTTACCAGTGGGTTAGGAAGGAGATGAAGAACTTAGAGAGGCTTGCAAAGATAAACGTTCCAGCCCCAAAGCCGATAAAATCATTTCAAAATATACTGGTAATGCAGTACTTGGGAAGCAAGAGCACGCCAGCCCCATTGATAAAGGATGTCGAACTGGAAGATCCTGAAGAGACCTGCGAACAGATAATAGGCTATATAAGGAAAATGCTTCTACAGGCAAAGCTAGTTCACAGCGATTTGAGTGAGTACAACATTCTCTACTACAGGAAAAAGCCTTACCTAATAGACCTTGCACAGGGCGTAATCTTGGATCATCCAATGGCTCTGGATTTCCTCAGAAGAGACGTAACAAATATAGTCAGGTTTTTTAGAAAATATGGGGTGAATAGAGATGAGAAAAGGATTTATGATGAGCTGGTGGGGATGATCTCATGAGGTATGTTAAAATACCAAAGGAGAGAATAGGGGTTTTGATAGGACATAATGGAAAGGTGAGAAAAGAGATAGAGGAAAGAAGTGGTATAAAGCTTTTCATAGATTCGGAGACTGGAGAAGTTCAGATAGATGATAGCAATGCAAAAGACCCACTGATGCCCCTAAAAGTTGAGAACATAGTGAGGGCAATAGGTAGAGGCTTTTCTCCAGAGCATGCATTTTTGCTCTTCGATGACGACATGTACTTCTTGCTTTTTGACCTCAGAGAATACGTTGGTAAGAGGGAAAGCCATATAAGGAGAGTTAAGTCGAGGATTATAGGAAGAGATGGGAGAACGAAGCATTTCATAGAGCACATTACGGATTCCCACATCTCGGTTTACGGTCATACCGTTTCGGTGATAACGAGCCTCGAATACCTTGAAGCTGTTAAGACGGCTATAGAGATGCTCATAAATGGTAGTAAGCACGATACCGTTTATAGATACCTGCAGAGGAAAAAGAAGGAAATAGAGTTCGAGAGCTTAAGTAGATAAAATTTTTATTGATGTGATACATTCCCTTACACAAGCCGCCGTAGCTCAGTGGTAGAGCACTCGGCTGTTAAAGGCTGGGAAAGCCTGCAGGCACCGAGTGGTCGCCGGTTCGAGTCCGGCCGGCGGCGTCTTTGGTAATGAAAGTCGTGATATGCGAAAAACAGATTGCAGCCAGGAGAATAGCTGGCATTTTATCAAATGGAAAATTTAAGACAAAGAGGGAGGGGAAGGTACCATACTATACCTTTGTACAAGATGGAGAGGAATGGATAGTCGTTGGGTTGAAGGGTCATATCCTAGATCTTGATTATCCGGAGGAGCTGAACAGATGGAGAAATACTTCTCTGAAAAAACTCGTGTGGGCTGAGCCAAATAGAAAGGTGATAAACAGGGCAATTTCAAAGCTTTTGGAAAAGCTGGCGGAAAAAAATCCGGATGTCGTGATAGCTACGGATTTTGATAGGGAAGGGGAACTCATTGGTCTGGAAACGGTTGAGCTGATGAAGAAAAAGGGAAAATTGAAGAGCGTAAAGAGGGCGAGGTTCAGTGCAATCACTAGAAGAGATATCCTTGATGCATTTTCCAACCTAACTGAGCTTGATCATAATCTTGCTAGATCGGCAGAGGCAAGAAGAATTATAGACCTCATGTGGGGAGCCACCCTAACCAGATTTATCTCCCTCGCAGCTGAGAGGTATGGAAAGGATTTTCTTTCTATAGGCAGGGTTCAATCGCCAACTCTTGCAATACTTGTAGAGAGGGAGAAGGAAATAAGGAAGTTTGTTCCAAAGCCTTACTGGATAATAATAGCTAGGTTGCAGAAAGGTAAGAAGAAATTCCTAGCCATACATGCTGAGGAAAAATTCTTTGATGAAAAGAAGGCAACCGATGTTTTTGAAAAATCGAGAAATGCTACAGAAGCTGAGGTAAAAAGTGTTGAGGAAAAGATAGAGAAAAGAATACCTCCACATCCCTTCGATACCACATCTTTTTTAAGCTCGGTCACATCGATATTAAAAATTCCAGCCCCAAAGGCTATGGAAATAGCTGAGTATCTATACATGCATGGATGGATATCTTATCCAAGAACCGATAATACCGTTTATCCAAAGAACCTACAGATAAGAGAGATATTGAAAATGTTGATCTCTTCTCCATTATCGGAGAAAGCCCTGATAGCAAAGGACAATTTGAGGAATTATCCAGTTAGAGGGAAAAAGGAAACGACCGATCATCCTCCAATTCATCCGGTTGGCATTCCCGACTTCGAGAAATTAACGCAAGAGCAGAGAGGAGTGTATGAACTGATTGTTTCTAGATTTCTAGCTACTTTGATGAAGGACGCAATCTTGAAATCAAAGAAGATTGAAATAGAGATAAATGGAGAGATTTTTGTTGCGAGAGGTAAAGAAATTTTGGAACCCGCATGGCTACTGGTATATCCCTCGAGAGAAAAATTTAGCGAAATTCCAGAGATGGAGGAGGGAGATAGATTAAGGATAATTTCCATAGAAAAAATAAGGAAGGAAACCGAACCTCCAAAAAGGCTCTCGCAAGGCTCTTTGATACACGAAATGGAGAGACTCGGATTGGGAACAAAGTCAACTAGGCATGAAATCATAAAGAAGCTCTATGACAGGAAATACATAGTTGGGAAATATCCTGTACCCACTGGAAGCGCATTTGCAGTTATCGATGCGATAAAGAACTATGATATATCGAAGCCCGACATGACATCCCAGCTTGAAAAAGAAATGGATATGATTGCGGAGGGAAGAAAGAACTGGGAAGAAGTTGTGAGAAAATCGAGAGAGATATTAGATAAAGTTTTGGATTCCTTGATGAGAGATAAGGAGAGGATAGGATCGTCCATAAGGGAAGCTATTGAAAGGCAAAATGTCGTTGGCAAATGCCCTTCATGCGGCGGAGACATGGTGATAAGGATTTCAAAAAATGGGAAGAGGTTTCTGGGCTGTAGCAGATATCCATCATGTAAATTGACATATCCATTACCGCAAAAGGGAGTGATCATAGCTACTGACAAGAAATGCAAGAAGTGCGGTGCTCCCATTATAATGGTGGGAAGAAGGGAAATTTGCCCCAACTGCGGTTAAATTTCCTTCTTGATCCCTTCATCCGTAATGTATCCAGTTATGTACTTGCTCGGAGTGATATCGAATGCTGGATTTTTTACCTTTATCCAGTCTGGCAAAATTCTGCATCCCCACTTTTCCTTCAACTCTTCCTCTCCCCTTTCCTCTATAACAATTTCCATTCCGCTCTTTATGGATCTGTCTATTGTACTTGCTGGAGCGGCAACATAGAAAGGTATGTTGTTTTCCTTTGCGATAACGGCTTTTTCATATGTTCCTATTTTATTCGCAACATCTCCATTACTAGCTATCCTATCTGCTCCAACTATAACCAAATCGATCTCCCCTTTACTCATGTAATACCCAGCTGCGTTGTCGGCAATGAGGCAATAATCTATGCCTTCTTGCTGGAGTTCCCAGGCGGTTAATGCACCCTGCATCCTTGGTCTTGTTTCATCGACATAAACAAAAAACTTCTTCCCCCTACGATGAGCTTCTCTCAGTGGAGCGAGGGCGGTTCCGTAATCTATGGTTGCCAGAGCTCCCGCATTGCAATGGGTAAGTATACTTGCACCATCTTCTATCAACTTCTCTCCGTACTCTCCTATCTTTTTGCAAGATCTCAAGATTCTCTTCTCGTAATCCATGGCTGCATTCAAAGCATCTCTTCCATTCTCTATTTCTTTCTTCATGTAATCCAACGCATAGAAAAGATCGTTTGCCGTTGGCCTCGTTTTCTTCAACCTTTCTATCGATTCATCCAAATCCTTTCCCAGAACCACACCATAAGCAGCAGCCACACCAATGGCTGGAGCACCCCGTACAACCATGTTTTCTATTGCAAAGGCAACTTCCTCTACATTCCTTGCAACAAAAATTTCATATTCGAAAGGGAGCTTCCTTTGATCGATCAAGTGGAGAGCATTTTCTTCAAACCACAGCGATTTCCTCTCTTCTCCATCCACCAGCATGTTATCTCTCGGCGAATTTTCTCACATCATCTAAACTTTTCCCCAAAATTATCGTGCTCCTTCCATCTTCATAAAATAAACCTTCACTCTTTATCGATCCAAGAACCTCCTTCGCTTCTTTAAATGGATCAATTGAAATGGAAATTTCCTTTACCAAATGTATCATGAAATTGACATCTTCCCTCGCTCTCATCACTATCCAATCTTGGGCTACAATTTCATGCGGTTCCATCTTTCCAATGTAAAGCAAGGTGTTGTTTGGTATATCATAATCCACGATTTCAACGAACAACTCTTCGTTTATTTCTTCCATATTCAAAGGAACCGCGGAAGATACCATTCTCTTTCCATATCTGGCATTTACTATTCCAACCCTATCTTTAAAAGAATGAGCTAAGGCTACCAATTCTGGGATAAGGGGAAATTTACTCCTTTTATCCAAAAGCTTCACAAGCCTCATTTCAGGTTACTTCGATTTCAACAAAATTGCTGTATATCTTTGGTTTGCTGTAGATCCATCCCCTTATCACGTAATTTCCTCTCTTCTTTATGGATACACTCTCGTTCAGTAGCTCTTTCTTTTCTCCGGGAGAAATGTCAATCCAAGTTATAACTTGGGCAAAGGCTTTATCTTGGGACCACAGGTAGATCCTATTCCCCCCTTCATCTACAATTTCAAAATCTGCGATTTTTGTGCTCGGAAAAACGATTTGTCTTTTCTCATTACCATAATTGCTGAGAACAAGAGATACCCATATGCTTTCATTCCTGTTGAGCTTGGTTTTGTTTGTAGAAAGTTCTAGGTGCAGGTTGCTCAGAATCGGTATATTTGTTATCGTAACTATTCCAATCCTTTTTAAAGAAGATGGCTTTGGCTCGATAGACAACGGAATCAACCTGTCGTACACATCCTGTGGAATGAAGTAAATGAGCCTCGTGTAATTGCCAATGTTTGTTGGACGGAACCACCAGTCTTCCCAGAAGGTTAAAAGCTCATTTGCCTCGTCATGCGTTAAACCTCTATTGATGAGATCGTTGAACAGATCTTCCTTTTCATAGGTAAGATTTTTCCTTAATCTCGTGGTAACCATCTTTTCGCTTCCAGGCTTTAGCTCATCTATCCTAATATAAGTCAGGCCTCTGTAAACATATTCGGGTTCTCCAGTCGGATACCCATAAATGAAGTATATTCCAGAAATTGTGTAGTTTTCCATGTTTTTCACATAAAAAGTAACATTCTCTCCAATGACATGAACACTTGCTATGACCTTCGTTTCCTCTGTCAGGTTACCCTCATAGAAGATGTACGGAAATTTGGTACCATTTGGCAGAATTATTTTCTCTCCATCTACACTTATTTTCCACACATAGCTTTTTCCAATTTTAAATGCTTCTGGATCGGACCTAAAATCCTTAATACCCTCTACTTTAATTATCACATTCTCAACTTTTCCAGGCGCATGGAAGTGAATAACCGGCTTTTTAACTAGTATACTCTCTGGAGCAAAGGTTAGAGCTGATACATTTTTACATCCATAACCTTTTATAAAAACACCCCATTCATGCACTTCAAATTTTCCTATGTTTATGCAACCACTAGAAAATATGAGCGCAGGTACCAGCAGGAAGCCGATCAACTTCTTCATACATCCAAAAACTCATTACTGCCTTAATAATCTACCTGTTCCTGAGGAGCTCCCTGAGCTTTGCAATCCTCGCTAAATACCTTATCCTTTTTATGACCTCGCATACGTTTGCGATGTATTCCAGCTCCTTTGCTTCCTGCATGCTTGTAATCAATCCAACTACTCTCACTGACCCATTTTTATCTTTTCATTTTAAAAAAATTATAGTACAGTTATATCCACTAAGACCAAATTTTCTTTGCAACCTCAGCAACCCTCTTTCCCAGTTTCCTTGC
Source organism: Thermoplasmata archaeon (assembly GCA_021161685.1). Lineage (GTDB taxonomy): Archaea > Thermoplasmatota > E2 > DHVEG-1 > B18-G2 > JAGHAD01. The sequence goes on from JAGHAD010000127.1 coordinate 13,946, forward strand.
ATTCCTTTTTGCTTCATCTCCAGGTCTTCCGCAGCATGCGGTGCCATAATGACCGGTTGCATCCATTGGATCACCAACCACTATCATTCCATATATCAGCATTGCCTGTAGGATCGACATAATGGTTGTTTCCTTGCCACCGCTCTCATCTCCAGAAGTAGCAAAGGCTGCTCCGACCTTGTTTTCCATTTTGTCCCTGAGATGAACAAATTTCTCGAACACCCTTTTTAGCTCTGAAGCCATGCTACCAAAGTAAACCGGTGAACCAGCTATTATGGCTTTAGCTTCTAAAAAGTCTTCTTCCTTTACATCTTCTGCTCTCTTCAGGATACTCTCGACCCCATCGACTTCTTTAACTCCCTTCGCAACTTCCTTGGCAAGCTCTTCGGTATTTCCAGTTAAGGAATGGTATATTACCAAAACTTTCATGTTTCCTAATTGCTCACAAAGCTAATAAACTTTGTTCAAATCCAAGGAGACGGGATGAAGAAAAGAAAAATCCTTTACAAGAAAATAGCAAGGGAGAGAATAGATAGACTGTTTGAGCTTGCCCTTGAAGAGGCTTTATCGCATAATTTCAAGCGCGCAGATAGGTATGTGGAGATAGCTAGGGATATAGGAATGAAGTATCTCGTTAGAATACCAAGAAAGTACAATTTGTTTTTTTGCAAGAAATGCTACAGGTTTTTACTTCCAGGGAAAACCGCAAAGGTTAGGATAAACAGAGGTAAGCTAGTCATAACGTGCAATTATTGCAGTTTCATCAGAAGGATACCTTTAAAGGCGAAAGCAGAGAATATTTGAACGGGTTTATTTTTACAATGGAAGATTTTGTGAAAAAACTTGCAGATGGGGAGAGGTTCTTTCTGGAGATAGATTTACCAGAGGGGACGGATTTGACCAAGTTAGTTCCATTAATAAACGAAATACTAGAGAAGGGAGATCCACTTACCATAGACAGGGGGACATTTCCGGGATTAAGAGCTGAGAAAATCAACTTTTCCAAGCTGAATCACGCATGGGAACCTTCATATCCGCTGTGCTTTATTAAATCAAACCTTAAAGAAGCCAACTTTAGCGGTGCAAATTTGAAGGGAGCTGACTTTTCAAAATCCAATCTCTCTTTTGCTAAGCTCAACGAAGCAGATATGGAGGGGGCCAACTTTCAGGATTCTGATCTGAGCTCTGCATACATGAAGAGATCAAACCTATCAAATGCGGATTTCTCCAACGCCTTCATGGAACTTGCGGATCTAAGAGAGTCAAAAGCTCACCTCACGAGCTTCGCAAATGCAAATCTCCATGGAGCGAATTTAGAAGGAATAGAGCTTTTCAAGACCGATTTCAGAGGAGCTGATTTGAGCGAGGCGAACATGAATTGCTCATTTGGTTCTGCAGATTTTACTGATTGCATAATGAGCAGTGCAAGCATAAAGGAAGCGGAGTATAATCATTCCATTTTTACGAGAGCGAAGCTAGATGGTGCAAAGGCAGATGACACATCCCTTTACAAGATAGATTTTTCTTATGCCACCTGCAAAAATGCATCCCTTAAATATTTGTATGGAGAACACATAGATTTCTACAAAGCAGATCTGAGAAAGGCTGATTTTGAAGGTAGCGAATTATACAAAGTTGATCTTACCGAAACCTATCTGGATGGGGCTAACTTTACGGATGCAAAAATTAGGTTTGCAATTTTCTATGCGGTAGATCTTACCAAGGTAAATTTGGAAAAGGCAGAGATCAATGATACGATTTTCGTGAACTGCAAAGGATTTAAGCAGAGGAACAATTCCAGGTAACATGATAATTGCGAGCATATCCATCTCTCCAATTGGAGTTGGAACAGAACTGCATGAATTTGTAAAGAGAGCAATCGAAGAAATTAAGAAAAAAGGAATAAAGTACGAAGTTAATGCGATGTCAACCGTTGTAGAAGTATCTAGCTTGGAAGAGCTTTTCGATGTGGTAAAGAGAGCTCATTCAGCGGTTCTCGATGCGGGCGCAAGGAGAGTTATAACCGAAGTTAAAATCGATGATAGGAGGGATAAGGAAGCAACCATGGAATCAAAGATCTCAAAGGTGATTTCCTGATATTCAAAACCCTTTTAACTTCTAACTTATTTTAGCCTAGGTCATAACATGGGAGAGAGAAAATTGGTGGAAATACGCTTTCATGGAAGGGGCGGACAAGGAGCGGTTACCGCAGCTAACATACTGGCTGGGGCTGCGCTGAGAGATGGAAACAAGGGAGTGCAGGCATTTCCATTCTTTGGTGCTGAGAGAAGAGGTGCTCCAATCAGAGCATTTGCCAGGATATCGGATGAGGAGATAAATTTGAGGAGCGAGATCTACAATCCCGACATGGTTATTGTTCTAGATGAAAGCATAATGGAGATAGCAAATGTGCTCGAAGGATTGAAGGAGGGAGGAGCAATCGTTATAAATACCACCAAATCCTGCTCAGATTACGACTTTCCGAAGAAGCTTACCGTAGCTACGGTCGATGCTACTGGAATAGCGATAAAGAACGATCTTCTCGTTGGTGGTATACCCGTCGTTAACACTCCAATACTCGGTGCTATTCCAAAAGTACTTGACAAGGTTACCCTTGAATCGATAGAGGAGGAGATAAGGGAGAGATGGAAGGGAGAGTTGGGAGAGAGGAATGCAAGAGCTGCGAGGGAAGCCTATGAAAAGACGGAGGTGATGAGATGATCAAATATGATGTGGTGACAACCATTTCATATCCAAAGAAAGGTGCAATGGGCAAAACCGGTGGGTGGAGGGCGTTTAAACCCATTTTAGATAAAGAGAAATGCGTCAGGTGCCTGAGATGTTGGATCTTTTGTCCAGAGGGAGCAATAATAAGGAAAGAAGATGACTCTGTTGAAATAGATTATGATTACTGTAAGGGCTGTGGCATATGTGCCAATGAGTGTAGGGTTAAAGCTATATCGATGGTTAGGGAGGAGAGTAAATGAGGATAGTGGTTGATACCGGAAACCATATTGCTGCAAAGGCTGTTCAGATGGCTAGAGTAGATGTTGTCGCAGCCTATCCAATAACCCCTCAGACAACCATTGTAGAAAGAATAGCTGAATACGTTGAAAAAGGAGAATTTCATGGAGATTACATATGTGTTGAAAGCGAGCACTCAGCTATGAGTGCATGCATTGGAGCAAGTGCGGTTGGGGCTAGAACATTTACGGCAACTTCCTCTCATGGTTTGCTTTTAATGCATGAGATGCTCCACTGGGCTGCGCTGGCAAGGCTACCAATAGTTATGGCGAATGTAAACAGAGCTATTGGGCCGGGATGGAACATATGGTCCGATCAGAACGATTCGATTTCTCAGAGAGATACTGGATGGATACAGTTTTACTGTTCGAGCAATCAGGAAATATTTGATACGATTATACAAGCTTTCAAGCTTGGAGAGCACGAAAAAGTACAGCTTCCAGTTATGGTGAATTACGACGGATTCATACTTTCTCATACCTCCTTGCCAGTTAAAATTCCAGAGCAGGAAGAGATAGATGAATTTTTACCGAAAAGGAAGATAAAATGGAAACTGGACATAAACAATCCAATAACCCATGGTAATATAATAATGCCAAACGACTATCCAAAAATAAGGAGGGCGATGCAGGAAGCTCATGAGAATGCACACGGGATAATTAAAGAGATATCGAGGGAATGGGAAGAAAGGTTTGGAATTTATCATGGAGAATTGCTCGAACTTTACAAATGCGACGATGTGGATTACGTATTGCTTTCAATGGGAGCACTTGGAGCAGAGAGCAAGGTAGCTGTTGATGAGATGAGAAAGAAGGGAAGGAAGATAGGATTGGCTAGAGTAAGGGTTCTGCGTCCATTTCCAAAGAAGGAAGTGATTGAGCTGGCGAGGCATAGTGATTTGATCGTCATAGACAGGAACATATCGGTTGGAATGGAGGGAGCCCTGTTTACCGAGATAAAGGCATCTCTCTATGGTGAGGTTGACGCAAAGGTCTATGGATACATAGCGGGTCTTGGAGGCAAAGACGTTACCTTTAAAGACATTTCAAAGATGTGCGAGAGGGTGATGGATGGAAAGTATGGTGGATATATGATTTTTGATGTGGAGGGATGAGAGTTGGCGATTAAAGATCTTCCAAAGGAAGAGTACGTCCTTCCAGGTAGTGCTGCCTGCCCTGGTTGTCCTGCAACAATAGCTTTGAGAACCGTACTGAAGGCACTTGGTAAAAGAACCATCCTTGTAATACCGGCATGGTGGACCGCAGTTATACAGAGTTGGTATCCCCACACATCTTTCAAAGTGCCAATATTGAACATAGCCTTTGAAGCTGCAGCAGCTGCAGCGAGTGGAGTATCTTCTGGGTTGAAAGTTCTTGGAGAAAAGGATATAAATGTCGTTGTTTGGGCTGGAGATGGAGGAACATATGATATAGGAATACAGGCATTGTCTGGCGCTCTTGAAAGGAATACCGATTTCATCTATATATGCTATAACAATCAGATATATTCAAATACAGGCATACAGAGGAGCGGAGCAACACCATATGCTGCGTGGACAACGACAACAGTTGGAGGGAAGAGAGAGTTTAACAAGGATATGGGAGCAATAGTTATGGCTCACAGAATTCCTTATGTGGCAACCGCATGCATCAGCTATCCAGAAGACCTTTACAAGAAAGTGATGAAAGCTAAAGAAATCAGGGGACCGAAGTACATAGAAATTCTAACTCCATGTCCCCCCGGATGGAGATTCAGCATGGATAAAACGGTTGAGGTTGGAAGATTAGCTGTTGAAACCGGGGCATGGCCATTATACGAATACGAAAACGGAAAGATGAGTTTCAATGGTTTCAGCAAGCTCATTCTCGAAGGTAAGGTTAAAAGGAAGCCGATAGAAGAATGGCTAAAGATGCAGGGAAGGTTCAGGAATCTTTTCAAGCCTAAGAGGGATGAGGAGAGGATAAGGAGAATAGAAGAGTTTATAGAGAGGATGTGGGAGGATTTTAGGTCAAAGGTTTAGTGGACTCGTGGGGATTCGAACCCCAGGCCTCCCCCATGCCACGGGGGCGATCTACCGCTGATCTACGAGCCCTTGATACAATAAAGAATTCTTCAAAAATAAAGTTAACGTTTTCTCTCAGGGAATTCCTTCCAAGCAAAAAATAGCAATCTTTATAAAGAACACGCCCATTACATTGGAAGAGGCTGGTGAGGACGTGAAGGTTCGTAAAGTATTTAATAGAGCTGTTGCATTAGACGGCGAACCTTCACGTTTGGTCCACGGTGTGGATCAAACACTAGGAGGAAAGGATAACAAACTTAAGGAGGGAAAGTAAAGATGAAAGTGGATGTTAAGAACAGGCTATTGAGTACATCCATAGCTATACTGATGCTAACATCGGGGCTGGTGATGCTAGCGAATACGAGAGGAGCAAGCGTAACAAACAACAACGCCCCAGAAGCTCTGGTCCCTCCAGGTGCCACAGATGTTCTGGTGGCTAACTTCACACTCGACGGAACGATCGATGAAACAATAGCCGGTACTGCACCAAATCCAGGGGTAGAACTAACCACAGACAACCCATGGTCCGATGTTTACTTCTACGATGATGGAGATGGCGTATGGGATGATACAAAGGATGCAATATGGCAAGATAACGGAAGAGTTTACTATGATGATGGACTTGATACTTGGCTTGCAGGTGCGACTACAGAAAATGCATTAGGTGCACCGGACGGAGAGGCAACTGATTGGAGTCAGTTATCTTACATAGATGCAGTTGATGGTGATGATTGGGACGCAAGCGCCGATACAATATTCGACGACGCAAATGCCAATGATAAATACGACAGTGGGGAAGTAGTTCTTGCAGGAGTAACTCCTCCAGACGGCACACCGGAAAGTGGAGATGGTGTGAGAGACCCAGATTGGACTAGTATATACACCCATGATGAGGTTGATGGAAATGCATGGGATCCAACGGTAGACATTCTCTGGCCAGATGACGGAAACATTTACTATGACAGCGGGTTTGATGATGTCATTGTCGGGGCGTCGCCACCCGAGAACACACCAGCAGACACAACAAATCCATGGGCAAATGCAGATCAGCCCGTTGCATTCTATGACGATGGAGATGACACATGGGATAACGCCAAGGATTGGATAGGCTTAGATGTTAATGCAGATAATGTGTATGATGAGTTTATCAAAGAGATAAGAGTAAAAAACACAGGTACGGCAACAACCGATGAGATAGCGAGTGTAGCTCTATGGTTAGACGACGGTGATAAGATATTTGAACCCATCCCCGGACAGGATACTGGCCCTTTCGTCTTTGCAACAACTACTGATGAAAAGACATGGAAACTCCCAGGTTCTTTTCCGATATGGGCAGATCAGCTCTGGTTCCTGTCAATGGACATCAACACAATAGGCCCCACTTTCAGTCTGAAACGGAATACTATAAAGGTGAAAGTGGATATAGATGTGGTAAGTTCACCTAACATTACGTTGTCTTTCACCAACAAGTACACCCAGAAGATAGCTTTACTGGGTGTAACCTACTTTGAAGGAAATCAAGATGGACCAGCTGATGTTATTGCTACTGATACAAAGGACATCAAGTACGATGCAACCGTCACACTAAAAGTGAACACATCCTGTCTAAGTCCTGGCACCTATTACCTGTACTACCCACACTACAAGAAAACGGGAAGTGGAGGAAGCTATGACTATGATCTGGAATGGCTACCATACTACTATGAGGGCGTTCAGCCATCGGTAACCGTTGATGCCTCTGGAGGAATCAAAGAAATGACCGCATCGGTATATTTCAATATATCTGGAATCTGGGTATTAGACAACGATGCAGGTGCTGAGGATTTCAATAACCCAGGTGGTGCCGGAGATGGAAATTATGCATACTTCTGGGTTAATGGAACGGAGGCTTACAGTGTTGACATCTCAAAGACGGAAGTGACCTACGGCAAGAACGAAAGTGTAAAGGTAACCATTACAGAGGATGGCTCAACACCACCTGGAGTATGGGTAGATATTAGGAGAGAATCTGATGAATTCGTTACTCCAGTGCTACGCAAGTTTACCACAAATGGAACAGTTACATTCACTGTTGATACAGACAGATTCCTCGCAGGAAACTATACGATATTTGTGTATCGTGATCTCGACGTGGTAGGTATAACAAACAATTACGATGAGGATGGCGTTGGATACACAGAGTGGTACGGTATCACTCATCCAGATCTGACCGGAGAAGTTCCGGGTAACAAATACAGAAAGGAGTGGGGTACATTCGATCCACCAGAGAAAATATCTGCAGTTAAGAAGATAGTTGTCAAGACTGGAAAACCACAGTTGGAGATACCAGAGATAAACAAGACAATGTACTGGAACTTCTCTGGAGAAGTGAAGGTAATAATCAAGGGATATGATGGAAAGAACCTGTCTCTATTCAATGCGAACAACGTGAAGGTTTACAACAGTGAGGGAGACGAAGTAACGGACAACCTGACAATAGAACCTACGACGGGATCAAGTCACATAATCAAGATAAGACCGGGTCCATCCGCAAGTGGCTGGGGTAGGGATGACAA
>JAGHAD010000136.1 GCA_021161685.1 Thermoplasmata archaeon
TCTCTCTGATAATCCATCTTATCTTTCTTTGATTCAGCTTCCTCGTCGAAGCTGAATCCTGCATTGATTTTTCTAGGAGGAAGTAATTTCGGGATAATACAATTGGAAAGGAAAAGCACAAAATATTTATATTAGTTTTATTATTTGGATATCCCTACTCTATGAGATTAATGGATAGAGTGAAGTATGCAAAGTCGGGCCTGTAGCTCAGCCAGGTAGAGCATCTGGCTTTTAACCAGGTGGTCATGGGTTCGAATCCCATCAGGCCCGCTATCCACCCTAAAAGGGGGATGTATCACAACATGGGGGAAAGAAAGTTTGATATACTAAAACATGTGCTCGTTCCACAGCACATAGTGCTATCAAAGGAAGAGGCTGAAAAAGTCTTGGAAAAGTATAAAATCAAGCCGAGCCAGCTACCAAAAATACTAACTACAGATCCGGTTGTAAGGGCAATTGGAGCAAAGAAGGGAGATATAATAAAGATAATAAGGAAAAGTAGAACTGCTGAGAAAGCCATAGCATATAGGGTAGTTGTGGAAAGCAGTGAAATTGCTCTGAGGGGAGAGAGGGAAATTGAGGAAACGTGAGGTGTTGTTATGAGGGAGTTGGTTGATGCTTTTTACAGAGAAAGGAGCATTGTAAATCACCAGATTGCATCCTATAACGATTTTCTGGAGAGGAGATTACAAAGAATAGTGGATAGCACTGTAGTTGGGGAGGCGGGAGAAGGAGAAACTACCGAGAGGGGATGCATCTACCCAGAAATAGAGGGATTTAAAATAAAGTTCGGTAAGATAACGGTTGGAAGACCAGAAGTTAAAGAAGCTGACGGTTCTGTAAGAGAACTAATGCCAATGGAAGCAAGGCTAAGAGATCTTGATTATGAGGCTCCCCTGTTTCTGGAATTCATACCGATAAGAGATGGAGTTGAATATGAACCAGAAATTGTCAGGATAGGAGAGCTTCCAATAATGGTTAAGTCGAAAGCTTGCAATATTTCAAAGGAAGCTTTTGAAGAGAGGGAAGGTAGAAAGTTGACGGATGAAGAATACAGAGAATTGCTCATAAAGGCGCAGGAAGATCCTCTTGACCCAGGTGGATACTTCATAAGTAACGGTACCGAAAGAGTTCTAATAACGGTAGAGGATCTTGCTCCAAATAGAGTCCTCGTAGAGAAGGATACGCAGTATGGCAGTGAAATCGAGGTAGCAAAGATATTTTCCCAGAAGGAAGGTTACCGAGCTTTAATAGTCGTGGAAAAGAGGAGAGATGGTATACTAATGGTTTCTTTGCCAACAACTTATGGACAAATTCCTTTGATCGTCTTATTGAAAGCATTGGGAATGGAAAATGATCAGGAAATATTGGATGTAATGGCGATGCATCCACAGCTTGAACCATACGTTTTGGCAAACATAGAAGAGTGTGCAAATGAGTATGGAATAACTAACAGGGAGGAAGCCATCGCATATCTAGGAAAGAAGTTTGCGGGAGGGCAAGCTAGAGAATATAGGATAAAAAGAGTCGAGACCATAATGGACAAAAACTTGCTACCTCACCTTGGAAGTGATCCAAGCGATAGGATAACAAAAGCCGTTTTCATGGCAAGGATGGGAGCTAGGGTTTTGGAGCTGGCCCTCGGTTTAAGAGAACCAGACGACAAGGATCACTATGCAAACAAGAGGTTGCGCCTCGCTGGAGACTTGATGGAAGACCTCTTCAGGGTTGCCTTTACCGCTCTGTGTAAAGATCTCAAATATCAAATCGAAAGGGTCCATGCTAAGGGGAAGGAAGTTAAGGTTAGCTCCTGTCTTAGATCAGACGTCTTAACGCAAAGGTTACATCATGCCCTTGCAACTGGAAACTGGGTTGGAGGAAGAACTGGAGTCTCTCAACTTCTCGATAGGACCAGTAACCTTTCGACAATAAGCCATCTAAGAAGGGTAACTTCTCCGCTCGCGAGATCTCAGCCCCACTTTGAAGCTAGGGATCTTCACTCCACTCAATGGGGTAGGTTGTGTCCAAATGAAACTCCCGAAGGACCGAACTGCGGTCTGGTAAAGAATCTCGCCTTGATGGTTGACATATCCGAGGGCTACGATGAGGAAAAGGTTGAAAAGGTTCTTAAAGAACTGGGAATGAAGGAAGTGGCAAAGGGGGTAAAGGGTGCAAGGGTGTATCTAAATGGAGATCTCGTTGGAATATATCCAGATGGTAAGAAACTTGCAGATAGCTTGAGAGAAATGAGAAGAAAGGGGCTTCTCCATCACGAGGTTAACGTCTGCTATTATGATGATTCGAACGATGTAGTTATAAACTGCGATTGCGGAAGGCTGAGGAGACCTCTCCTTGTTGTAAAGAATGGAAAGTTACTTCTCACTAAAAAGCACTTGGAGGATTTAAGAAGAGGGGTAAAGAGCTGGAGCGATTTGATAAAGGAAGGGGTTGTTGAATATCTGGATGCCGAAGAAGAGGAAAACGCTTACATAGCGCTGAATGAAAAGGAATTAACACCCGAGCACACCCACATGGAAATAGATCCGATGTGTATACTTGGAGTAAGTGCTTCTTTAGTTCCGTACGCCGAGCACAACTCCTCTCCAAGGATCACCATGGGAGCTGGTATGGGGAAGCAAGCCCTTGGTTTTGCCGCAGCAAATTACAGGATAAGACCGGATACCAGAGGACATCTTCTACACTATCCTCAAGTTCCACTTGTACAAACCCATGCGGCAAAATATATCAATTTCATGCGAAGACCAGCTGGCCAAAACTTCGTCGTGGCTGTTCTATCCTATAAAGGTTACAACATGGAGGATGCGATTATCCTCAACAAAGCTAGTGTTGAAAGGGGGCTTGCGAGAAGTACCTTCTTCAGAACTTACAGCAGTGAGGAAAGGAGATACCCAGGTGGGCAGGAGGATCACTTCGAAATCCCAAGTCCAGACTGCAGGGGAGCAAGGAGTGCAGATGCCTACAAGAATCTGGATGAAGACGGAATTATCTATCCAGAATGCATCGTTGAGAGCGATGACGTGTTAATTGGTAAAACCTCTCCTCCAAGATTCTTAGAAGAGCCGACGGACTTCCTAACGCCCCAGAAGAGGAGGGAAACATCGGTTACCGTTGAGCATGGAGAAAGGGGAGTGGTTGATAAGGTTATACTCTCTGAATCCGTCAATGGTTCGAGGATGGTTAAGGTGAAGGTAAGAGATGAAAGAATACCAGAGCTGGGAGATAAATTTGCATCAAAGCACGGCCAGAAAGGGGTAGTTGGATTAATAGTTCCAGCCGAAGACATGCCATTTACTGAAGACGGTATCGTTCCAGATCTGATAATCAATCCTCACGCCATACCAAGCAGGATGACGGTAGCACATGTACTTGAAATGATAGGTGGAAAGGTTGCTGCTCTTGAAGGTAGATTTGTAGATGGGACACCGTTCAGTGGAGAACCAGAAGAGGTGCTCAGAAAACTTCTCGTTAAGAATGGATTCAAACACACTGGGAAAGAAGTTCTTTACAACGGTGAAACTGGAAAACCTTTCGAATGCGACATATTTATAGGATGCATATACTACCAGAAACTACATCACATGGTTGCTGGAAAGATGCACGCCAGATCGAGGGGACCTGTGCAAATACTCACGAAGCAACCCACGGAGGGAAGATCAAGGGAGGGCGGTCTCAGGTTTGGAGAAATGGAGAGAGATTGCTTGATAGGACATGGTGCTTCGATGATTATAAAGGATAGGTTGCTCGATGAATCCGATCTCACAACGAAATATGTGTGCAATACGTGTGGTCATATAGCCTTGGTAGATAGGCACGGAAGGGTAAGGTGTCCGATATGTGGAGATAAAGCGGAGATATATCCAGTGGATATGAGCTATGCCTTCAAGCTCCTGATAGATGAGCTCAAATCCCTAGTTATAGCGCCCAGGCTGAGGCTAGAATCATTGGTGTGATATCATGATAGATACTGGTGTAAGGAAAAAGATAGGGAAAATTGAATTTGGTATTCTCTCGCCAACGGAGATCAGAAAAATGAGTGCAACAAAGGTCATAACCGCAGATACCTATGATGATGATGGATTCCCGATATCAATGGGACTGATGGATCCAAGGCTTGGAGTGATAGAGCCGGGACTAAAATGCAAAACGTGCGGACTGAGAGCTGGAAAAGATGGTTGCCCAGGTCACTTTGGTCATATCGATCTTGCCATGCCAGTTATACATGTTGGCTTCGTTAAGGAAATAAGAGATTGTCTCAGAACAACGTGCAGAAACTGTGGAAGGATCTTACTACCAGATGAAAGGCTCGAATACTACAGGAAGCTTAGGGAGAAGTACGTTAGAGAGGGTAGGGATACTTCCCTTATACTTAAAGCCATAATAAATGAGTGTAAAAACGTAGATAAGTGTCCGAGATGTGGAAGAGAGGTCGGAAGAATAGAACTTGACAAACCAACTACATTCAGAGAGAACGGAAAAAAGCTCACGCCTTCTGAAGTTAGAGAATGGTTGGAAAAAATACCAGATGAGGATCTTCCTCTTTTGGATATAAATCCAAAGGCTGCAAGACCTGAATGGATGGTTCTAACGGTTCTTCCAGTTCCACCAGTGACGGTAAGGCCGTCAGTAACCCTAGAGACCGGAGAGAGGAGCGAAGATGATCTCACTCACAAGTTAGTTGATGTTATAAGGATTAATCAGAGGTTACAGGAAAACAGGGATGCGGGTGCTCCTCAATTGATAGTTGAAGACCTTTGGGAGCTTTTACAGTACCATGTTACCACCTACCTTGATAACCAAACATCTGGAATACCGCCCGCAAGGCACAGGTCGGGAAGACCTCTCAAAACCCTGGCACAGAGGTTAAAGGGAAAGGAAGGAAGGTTCAGGAGTAACCTATCTGGAAAGAGGGTCAACTTCTCTGCGAGAACCGTGATTTCTCCAGATCCAAATCTCAGTATAAATGAGGTTGGTGTACCCATAGATATGGCAAGAGAGCTGACCGTTCCGGTGAGAGTTACTCATCATAACCTTAACTGGTGCAAGATGATGGTGCGCAGGGGACCTTCTCCAACAACCGAAGATGGGAAGTATCTGCCAGGGGTAAACTACGTGATAAGGGAAAGGAATGGAATAAAACAAAGAATAAAAATAACGAAGAAAAACGCAGAAGATGTTGCAGAGAAACTTGAGCCCGGGATGATCATAGAGAGGCAGCTGATGGATGGAGACATAGTGCTCTTCAACAGACAACCATCTTTGCATAGAATGTCGATGATGGGTCATAAAGTTAGAGTAGTACCTTACAAGACATTCAGGTTCAACTTGAGCGTCTGTCCTCCTTACAATGCTGACTTTGATGGAGATGAAATGAACCTACACGTATTGCAAGGAGAGGAAGCGAGGGCAGAGGCGGAGATCCTTTTAAAGGTTCAGGAACACATTCTTTCTCCAAGATTTGGAGGACCGATCATAGGAGCAATCCACGATCACATAACCGGCTGTTTCCTATTGACATTTGGCGATAGGAAGATACCAATAGAAGATGCTACCCAGATACTCTCGGCGGTACCAAACAAGAAAAGGTTGCCGGAAATTCATCA
>JAGHAD010000012.1 GCA_021161685.1 Thermoplasmata archaeon
ATTCAAACCGGTCTAGGAGGGGTTTAAATACCTAAATTCATAAAAAGTTGACAGTCTGTGTTAGTTGGAGACACAAACTATAAATAGTGGAAATCCTTATAGTTATCTAAAACGTATTTTGAGGAGATTGCTATGGAAGAAAACGCCAAGAGAACAGGGACAACGACACTTGGGATGGTGTGTAAGGATGGTGTTGTTTTAGCAACTGAAAGAAGAGCAACAATGGGTACCATGATAGCTCACAAGGTAACTAAAAAACTCTTTAAAATAAGTGATCACCTAGCTCTTACAACCGCAGGATTGGTTGGAGATGTTCAAATTTTAGCCAGATATCTAACTGCGGAGGCAAAACTTTACCAATTCGATAGAGAAATGGAAATGCCCGTAGAAGCGGCAGCAACCTTAATGGCAAACATACTTAACCAGACGAAATTCTTCCCCTACTATGTACAGTTGATAATAGCTGGATACGATTCAACCGGTGGGCACGTGTATGCTCTTGATGCGGCTGGTGGAGCAATACCAGATAAGTATGCATCAACTGGATCTGGATCGCCATACGTGTATGGTGTCCTTGAGGACCATTACAGGGATGACATGACCGTAGATGAGGGGATAGACCTTGCAATAAGAGCTCTATCATCTGCAATGAAGAGAGATTCTGCATCTGGAGATGGTATAGATATTGCGGTTATAACAAAAGAGGGTTTTAGGTTGCTATCTGATGAAGAAATAGAGGAAAGAAAGAAGAAGTTGAACATAAACTGACTGGGTTAATGTAAGGATGACCGTAGATGACGTTTTAAGGGAAGTTAAGAAAAAAATCAGAGAAAAAATACCTCCAGATATAGATATAACCGAGATAGAATTCGAAGGACCACTGCTCGTTATCTACACCAAACACCCATATAAATTTGCAGAAAACGAAAGCATAATTAGGCAACTGGCAAAGACCTTACAGAAGAGAATAACCGTTAGACCAGATCCAACCGTTCTCACCGATTCCAAAGTAGCTGAAAAGAAAATTAAAGAGATAGTTCCACCAGAAGCTGAGATAACAAACCTTTATTTCCAGCCAGATGTTGGAGAGGTAATAATAGAGGCTGTTAAACCAGGGATGGTCATAGGTAAGAAAGGTGCTTTGCTCACCGAGATAAAAAAGGAAATCAACTGGACGCCGAGAGTAGTTAGGACGCCCCCAATTCAATCGAAGACGGTTAGGGATATAAGAACATACCTCAGAACTGTATCGGAGGAAAGGAAAAACATACTAAGGGCGATAGGTAGAAGACTTCACAGGGGATTATCTGAAAACGAGAAATTCGTCCGCATAACAGCTCTTGGAGGGTTTAGAGAGGTTGGGAGATCTTGTGCATTACTCCATACCCAAGATAGCAAGATACTCGTAGACGTAGGTATAGATGTTTCCTCTACTTCCAATGGTTCCCCCTATCTACACTTGCCCGAAGTTCTTCCACTTGAAAGCATAGATGCGGTTGTTATTACTCATGCTCACTTGGATCATTCTGGCTTGGTACCTCTGCTTTATAAGTATGGCTACGATGGGCCAACTTACTGTACCCCACCCACTAGAGATCTGATGGTCTTGCTTCAGATGGATTATCTCAAGGTTGCTGTTGCAGATGCAAGGAAAACCCCATACTCCTCGGAGCACATAAGGAATATGCTTAAACACTGCATTACACTCGATTATGGCGACACAACGGATATAGCACCGGGTGTTAGGCTAACCTTCCACAATGCGGGTCATATACTTGGATCATCGGTTTGTCACTTCCATATAGGAGAGGGTCTTTATAATGTGGTTTTCACCGGAGACATCAAATATGAAAGGACATGGCTTTTCAATCCTGCAGTGAATAGATTTCCCAGGCTAGAGGCAGTGGTTATGGAATCAACCTATGGAGGAAGGAAAGATCTACAGCCATCTAGGAGGGAGGCTGTTGAGAAGCTGAAGGAAATTATAGATAGAACCTTGAAAAGGAAGGGAAAAGTGCTCATTCCAGTCTTTGCAGTTGGTAGATCTCAGGAAGTGATGATTGCTCTTGAGAACCTTATGAAGAATGAGCAACTCCCAAACGTACCCGTTTACCTTGATGGGATGATATGGGAAGCCACAGCCATACATACCGCATATCCGGAATACCTCAACAATCATCTCAGGAGCTTGATCTTCCACAAGGGAGAGAACCCACTCCTATCAGATATCTTCGAGAGGGTAGATAGTTATGATGCGAGACAAGACCTTCTCTCCAACCCAGATCCATGTATCGTGCTCGCTACCAGCGGAATGATAAACGGTGGGCCGGTTATGGAATACCTGAAGGCATGGTCGGAAGACGAGAAAAATACACTAATTTTCGTTGGTTACCAAGCTGAAGGTACTCTAGGAAGACGCATTCAGAAGGGGTGGAAAGAGATCCCGTTGACAATGGCTGGAAAGATGGTAACCATCAAGATAAAAATGGAAGTTGAAACGTGTGATGGATTCTCTGGGCATAGCGATAGAGGGCAGTTAATGAGTTATATAAGCAACATGTCGCCAAGGCCGGAAAGAGTGATATTCTGCCATGGTGAGGAATCTAAATGCCTGGAGCTGGCATCCGTCGTTCACAGGAGATTCAATCTTAATACGTGTGCACCGATGAATATGGAGACGATCAGGTTGAAGTAGAGAGATGTTCATAATAACAAGGAGAATACCTTTTCCAATGTGCTTCTTGAAGTTGCTGCGATCACGCTCGTTCTTTTGGTAACATCCAGAGGCATTTCTATTTCCTCTCCGCTTCCATTGCAGATCACACCACCAGCCTCCTTCAGTATGAGTACCGCAGCGGCTATATCCGTTATCCTGAGGTGTTCTTTTAGGCAAATGAAACAATCTATAGCCCCGCTAGCAACATAGCTTATTTCAAGGGAAGCTGCGCCCAGAGATCTTATATGGGATTGCTTCAATAGGAGGTTGCCTCTTTTCTCAAATTCCCTGCATGGTACAATGGAACAAAGTAGTTTCCCTTTTGTAGAGTGGGGAGTTACAATGGCTTTTCCGTTTAGAAAAGATCCTCTACCTTTCTCAGCTCTAAAGGTATCTCCGGATGGTATATTTACTACCACACCAAATTCTACATCCTTCAATGACTTTCTCCCAACAGCTACCGAAACCGCATAAAAGGGTATTCCACGAACCGCATTTTTTGTTCCATCTATCGGATCGAGAATTATAGTGTACTCTCCTCCAAAATCTAGGAAGCCTATCTCCTCGCTCAGCAAGTTAACCGGAATCTTTGAAGATCTTAAACATTCGATTGCAATATCCTCGGCAAGTTTGTCGATCTGCTTGGTAGGTGTTCCGTCTGCCCCAATACCAACATTTTTGTCTAGCTCCAATGCTTTTTTGGACTTCTCGAGCACTTTTTCTCTTATTCTCCTAGCAATTCTGAGGCAAAGCTCCTTCACTTCTCCGTGCAAGATTCCTCACCCTCCCTCGGCTTAACAAATCTTCCGAATCCTCTATCTCCAACAAGTTCCTCATCTTCTATGATTCTTTCCCCTCGTACAAAGAGATCCGTTGGAAATATACCCTTCATGCCTTCAAATGGAGTCCATCCGCACTTGTAGTGAAGCCTATCTGCCATTATCTTTTTCACCTTTTTCAAATCAACAACGATGAAATCCGCATCCATGCCTTTTGCAATCCTACCTTTCTTCAAGCCGAATAATCTCGCAGGTCTGGAGCACAGAGCAGAGACTAGCCTTTCTAATGGATAACCTTTCATCAAAAATACATAAAGCATAACGGGATACATCGTTTCCACTCCAGGTATGCCACTTGGAGCTTCCGAAAAGTCAACTTCTTTTTCATCTGTTGTATGTGGAGCATGATCAGATTCTATGATGTCGATCTCTCCAGATAGTAATGCTTCCCATAGCGCTTCCTGATCTAGAGACGTGCGGAGAGGAGGATTCACTTTGTAGTAACTTTGGGGTGTTAAGCTTCTCGATGCCTTGAACAAGAGGTGATGTGGAGTAACGCCAACGCTTACCTTTTTCTTGAACTGAGATAAAGCGTACAAGGAGATACTAGATGATATATGGCAGAAGTGTATGTGAAAATCTGTTTTTTCCATCTCTTTCAAGACCTTCTCCACAGCCGTTTTCTCGCATACGCTCGCTCTCGTTTTCGCATGTTCGATCAAATTTTCAGACTTTTTACCAAATTTTTCAATGCATCTTTTCTCTTCAGCATGAAATGCAAGAACCCTTTTAACTTTGAGTTTGGATAGTTCACCAAGAAGGGTTATATCAAAATCTGGAAGATAGATTTTAAATCCCGTTACCAGACCTTCAAAGTCCCTTAGTTTTTTGATATTGTTTTCGTTCACTCCAAGATAGATACCAAAATCCACATACGATTTTCTTTCTCCAATGGATATTTTCTCTTTACAGCTCTCCTTGTCAACCGTTGGAGGTTTCGTGTTTGGCATGTCTATCACGCATGAAACTCCCCCAAATGCAGCGGAAAGGGTTCCGGTGGAGAAATCTTCCTTGTGTGTTAGTCCCGGATCCCTCAGATGGACATGCACATCAACAGCTGATGGAAGTATGAGACCTCTTGGAAACCTTATTTTCGTTTCCCCATCCAAGCTCTTCTTCACATCAACTATTGTACCTCTCTCTATACCAACGCAGCAGTGAATTATTTTTCCATCTATCAGGAACTTCCCTTCAACTACTTTCTCTATCAATTTTCCTCTCCTCTACCTCTCCATATGGTTCTCTCTCTGCAAATATTTGACCAGTGAAGCTGTAAATCCTTGTGTCTCTATCGATCCATGCATCGGGAGGGAGACCAGCTTTCATGCATGTTTGTGATAAAAATTCTTCAACATCCCATCCCCATTCAACTGGAACCTGGGGGAGCAGTAAACCTTTGTATATGCCTTTCTCAGCTATTAGACCATCCCTACCTATTCTTATCTTCTCCAAATATTCCTTAGGTTTTTCCACTTCGACAAGTTTTGGTGGAGATAATATGGTTACTTCAATGATTACCTTATCAAGTTCATTCTCCATTAGTGGAGGGAACCTCGGATCTCTCGTTGCGGATTTGGCCGCCTCCTCCAGAGCATATTGAAGTTCATAGACGGGTTCTGGTATACCAATACAACCCCTCAGTTCTCTTTTTGGATAGGTAAGTATGGTAACAAATGCTCCGGATTTTTCTCTAAATTTTCCTCCAAGCTCTTCTTTATCAAAATCCTTCCCCTTAACGTGGCTATCAATTACTCTCCTGGCAAATCTCACGGCTAACTCTCCCTCTTTAAGATCGAGCATGATCAAGTAAATGTAAAGGAATGTTAAAGTTTTTTATCCCTTAAAGAACGTGGATTGAATTTTTATGGAGGTAAACCAAGCATGTCAAATCACTAAGGGGAAAAATTAAAACTCTTTCTAGATTAGAGGGAATGCGAACGGATGGGATTGGAACAATTAATCCAATTGACAGGTGCTAATCCTCTTTTCATCATAATATCGTACGCCTGCTAGGTTTTTTTCAACCTCCATCTTGTTTTTCAAATAGTTTCTTTTCATCATAATATCGTACGCCTGCTAGGTGCAGGTTTAAAGTATATAGACGCAGCTTTTGATGAAGGAACCCTCAGCAAAAAGGAGCACTACTCATCCCTCCATTTCTTGGTGTCCTATGGATTTTCACTATGATCATAGACAATTCATCTGCGGTTTTGACAAGATGGAAAGAATCCAAGTTTTGGAAACTTTTTTGAGATTTTTCTTTGGGAAGAGATGGCTACCCAAGGTTGGTGTTTTATATCTTGCAGTCATTGGGTTTTTCCTTCTATTCTCTAGTTGCTTTTTATTTTTTCGATAAGGCTTACGTTCTTCTCGATGATTACGGCAGAGCCAGAAGAATCTCCGCTGGTTGTACCAACAAAGATACTTTTAGAGAAAGCGGTTGAGATTTACATCAAGAAACTTTCTATGTCTTCTTTCTCAAGTCTCTGTCTGTGCTTCTGATCCTCCCATATCTTTCTAAACCTGTACAAGTACTCGTAGAGATCTAACACATTTTTTGCGTATAAGATCTTGTGGTTCATAATGACCTCTGCTTTGAGAAAGAGGGGCATGTCCTCAAAGACCCTTATGTCGTATCTATCTCTCGAAAGCTTAAGAACATCCCTGTAAAGATCTTCTTTATCTGCAGATGGAGCAATTATGCATATGTCGATATCGCTTCTGCTCGTTGCTTCGCCCTTTGCGCAGGATCCGTACAGAAGGATGGCTAAAGCATGTTTCTTCAATGGCTCAACGTGTTTCTTTATCTCGCTTATCTTCTCAACCATCCCTTCACAGCCTCCATCAGCTTTTCCATGTGAGGTAGAAGATCCTTTATACGGCTATATGCTATCTTATCATCCACGCTGTTATATCTATAGATGACAACGTTCCTCAAACCGTTTGCTTCTATTAGGGGATTAACGTCTATCTTCAGTACTTTGCTAACGTTCTCCAAGTTAGTGTAATCATCCTTCGGTGGAATGTTCATATCTTTGCACATCATCGCAAATA
>JAGHAD010000090.1 GCA_021161685.1 Thermoplasmata archaeon
AAGCCATATGACTCTGGATGGGCTATCACCGGTCTTCTATGAGAGAGGGGTAGACATTAAGAACGAATTTGAGAGATTTACTATAGCATTGCGGGAGGTGCTCCGCAATGCTTAAGTTGACAGCACCTTCGGATTAGAGAAAATCCAAACTGTAAAAAACTTTTGATCATGTAAATCATCTGATGAAGATAATTCAACTCGCATATGCAGAAAATGACAAGTTCATTTCAGGTGAGCCAAGCTTTAAAGGAGAGTTTCTTTACATAATGGACATAGGGGGCTTGCTCAGAAACGAGCCAAGCCTAGAACTCTACCAGAAGATATCCCCCTTAATTCCTTTATGGATAGACAGTGCTCCAAGAAAGTACGAAGATGTTATGGACATAGTTGTTGCGGGGGCATCGAAGATAACGATAAGGAAAGAGATATTCAGAGATAACTTGGAGAGTCTATTTAGGGAGATAGAAGTTGACTTCTATGAGGGTGTTGATATCAAAAACTGCACTGAACCCATTAAGAGATGGAAAGGGAGGGTTGTTTACATCTCTGAAGAACCAAGCTTTGAGGAAAAAGAAAAACTAGCCTTTACAGCATCGAAGTTTCCCATATATGTAGTTTTGAAGGAGAGAAACCTTGTTGATCTCGAGTGGATGAAAGAGATAGGTGTTGAAGGGGTGATTCTGCATGAGTGATGAGGTTGAAGAAATGAAGACAGTCATAGCTTTTATATTTGGAAAGCATGGAAAGAAAGAGCTCCCGGAGAACAAGTTTTACTTCAGCCTCTCCATGGAGATGAGGTGGTGCAATGTTATGCAGGCAAAAAATTTCGTGAGCAAGGCTTTATCTTTAAATCTTATGAGAAAAGAAGGAAATATGCTAAAGCCCAATTTCTCTCTAGAGGATATCTCCATCCCATTTGGTTTTAGACCATCTCCCTCCATCTTCAAATTTGAGGAAAAGGACATCTTTTCTAGGATAGCAGATAGATGCGGTATATCGAGAGATGATCTCATCAAGAGAGCTAAAGAAATCTCCATGGAAAAGAAGCTGAGCGAGGAAGTTGCTGCGCTTTACTATGCTTATACCAAACGAAAGGATGTTACCGAGTTTTTGGATGAAATCATGTCAAAAGGTTTAACATGATGGGAATTAGCAAAACACCCATGCAATTGCTTCTCCTTACTCCAACCCATATTGGTATCATTCCTATTGCGGTGGAGGTGAAGAGTAAAAGCAAACCATGAAAGCCAGTAAAAATAAATGTAACAATTACTATAAAAATGATAGAAATTTTTGTTAGCAATGCATAGGGAATTTTTTCTATCCTTCCTAAGACAAACTTTCCAAGGAAACAAGTCATTGGAAAAGAAAAGAAGCCGGCAATTACCATTGGTATCAGAAAGTACAAAAAATCAAGGGGAGGTGCAAGACCTTTCCAAGGATCTATGTTCAAAAGATTTGCAATGACTATGGCAGCTCCACTTCTGGCTCTTGAGATGGCGAAGAGCGCAGAAATAACGAGGAAGGCACAAGAGGTGTTAACCGCAGATAAGGTTATGATGATCTGTTTATCGTTTGTACTTCCTCTCAAGCCCAGAGCGAGTATGGTTCCTATGGCGGATGTGATTCCAGGTACTACGGAAACGATAGCTCCCGCAATAGATCCGGCAAATACAGATAGGATAACTTCTTTCTTATTTCCCATTTCGGGCTCTTCCAGTAGTTGCCTTTCTATCTTAGCTTTTGTTACCAGAGAATTTATCTGATTCGATAGCCCAAAGAGACCAGCTAGTAGAGGCATTAGAGTGCTAGAAGGTAAACCGAAAGGGGACGATACTGGAAAATCAAGGGATAGAAGTCCAAGCAAGCCGGACAGGAGAATAACAAAAGAAGCTTTCAATGATGCCCAAATCTTATCCTTACGCCCTCCTCCCTCCGTGAATATCATGAGCAAAACAATGGATAAAAGTATCCAGAATAGGTTGGTGCGTAGGAAGGTATAGAAGTTGAGAGGCTCTCCAAGAATGTACTTGTATGGGAATAGGAGAAATATGCTGGCTAAAATTGCTCCAAAGCTTCCGATGGAGGAAAGAACAATAGCTTCATATCCTCTACCATTTAACAGCAACCTGTGAGCCGGTAATATGGTTAGGGCGGTATCTTCATCTGGAACTCCAAGGACAGTCGCTGGAATTATGTTTACGAAGGTGTGAGCTATTGAAATGGAAACAATCAAGGAGCATATCAGTAAGCAGGCGAAGTTATGATCGAATGGAAGAAATTTTATCAGCAAGTGGGAGGAAGCCAGTAGGATCATGGAAAGGGTATTAACGTGAAGACCGGGAATCAGGCCAGTAAAGCAACCTAAGAAGAAACCGAGAATGGAAAAAATCACGATAAAAACAAACTCATCCAATTTCTTTCACCTTGGTTGCCAATATGTAATATGAAAAATTCCTTTTATTGTAGAGAAATTTTCCTTCAACATCAACGAGGCTGTTTTTCTTACAATCGAAAGGGGAGATCACTTCTATTGCGTATCTTCCATCTTCAAGAACAAATCCGTACATGTTAGAAGATTTTACGGTTCCTCTAACCTTAATTTTCATACCGACGAACTTTTCTGGAAAGCTTGCGAGCTGAGAAAGGGTCAGCAATTTTTCTTGATACCTCGATTTTCTCCAAACCTTTCCATT
>JAGHAD010000101.1 GCA_021161685.1 Thermoplasmata archaeon
CCTTTCTCCAAAGGTTTGGTGATCATATCTCAATCCCAATCTCTGCAGAGCCCACCTATACCATGGTCCTTCATCTACTAAAATCAAAGGTTCATTTTCTGCAATTTCGGGTCTATTAACTTGGCTCTTGTTTCTGCTTCATTTAGCACAACTATTCACCTCACTTCCATCTGAGGATATGTTAATAATACAAACCATGTAAATTCTACTTCCCCACTAATAGATTATGCAGAAAAAACTTAAAAAGTCTGTTAGCAAAGGTGAAAAAAATTCATCCTTCGATACCTTTAAACCCTCTGCCTGCATCATGGGGTTGGGGAGGACAAAGATGGGAAAAAGAGATATCATATCAATCCTGGACATGAAGGATGACATAGAGGAGATCATAGATCTGGCGATTGAGTTGAAGGGGAAGGCAAAGAGGGGAGAGAGCATAAAGTATCTCAAGGGAAAGACCTTGGCAATGATTTTCGAGAAGAGTTCGACCAGGACGAGAGTATCTTTTGAGGTTGCGATGCAGAAACTCGGAGGTTATGCAATATTTCTGAGCAAGAACGATATCCAGCTCGGAAGAGGAGAAACCATAGAGGATACCGCAAAGGTTATTTCAAGATATGTAGATGCGATAATGTACAGAGCGTACAGCCACGAAAACATGAAGGAACTTGCAAAACATGCAACCGTACCAGTAATCAACGGCCTCGATAACGAAGAGCATCCATGCCAGGTTCTCGCTGATTTCATGACCATAAAAGAGAAGAAAGGTAAACTCAAGGGTCTCAACTTCGCATATGTCGGAGATGGTGACAACAACATGGCTCACTCCTATCTGCTGGGATGTGCAATGGTCGGAATGAACATCCTCATCGTCTCTCCAGAGAAATACCAGCCAAGAAAGGATCTCGTCGAAAAAGCAAAAGAGATAGCAAGCGGAACAAAAATCGAGATAACCGATTCGATGACCGCTCTCAACGATAGCATAGATGTCATAGCAACCGATACATGGGTCTCGATGGGAGACGAAGCAGAGAAAGAACAGAGAATAAAGGACTTCCATGGTTACACCATAGACAGCAAGGTAATGTCAAAACTCAAGCCAGATGCAATCTTCCTGCATTGTCTTCCAGCCTACTATGGATACGAGGTCACAAAAGATGTAGCCCACGGAAAACAATCGGTAATCTTCGACGAAGCAGAAAACAGATTGTGGGCGCAGGCGGCGCTACTGGTAAAATTACTTTCTCCTAGCACCTTTGGCGATTAGAATCATCTACATCGATCTCGATTATCTTTCCCTCGATCTTTCTCCCTTAACTATCCTGATATTCCTCTTTTTAACATTGAAGTGTCTTGCTAGCACCTCGATCAAGGCCCTGTTTGCCCTGTTATCGATTGCCGGAGCCCTCACATATACCTTTAGCTTTCCATTCTCTTCGTAAACGCAATCCCTCTTTGCTCTTGGAATGACCTTTATCTCTACCCTCATCTTAAAGACCTTATCATTCTCGTACTTCTGGTTCTCCAAAATGCTCTGAGTAAAAAGGAAGATGACAATAAAAGTTTTGGGAATAGCATGGAGATTGCCAAGAGAGGAATATTCGAAACGCCCGCTCTGGTTATAGATGGCAAAGTAAAGATTGCTGGCAGAATGCCAAGTAAGGAAGAGACGAAGGGGTCACCTCCAGTTGAGACACTTCACTATCCCTACAATAATACCAACAATACATGCTATTATAACCCTCTCTGATAGAGGGATATTTGGTGCACCTGCTGCTCCTTCTGCCACTGCCCCAGCAATTGCCCCTATCACTGCTCCTTTTCTATTTATTTTCATTATCCTCGCATTAACTCTTCCCGTTTAAAAAACTTCCTAGGGTCACTTCAAAGGAGAAATTCATAAGTACGCAAAAAATCATGGAAACTCTAGGTGATGGATTCCAACTAGGAGTTGAGAAGATGCAAGTTGAGATATTGGGGGTTATTCCTCTCTCTGCCGTTAAAAGATTTGGAACTTTTGAAATACAATACCTAGATCTCTTTCTGGTGACCGATACCAGCATTTTGATCTTGAAGGATGTTTGCGGGTTGAAGGGCTTAGAAGATGTGTTTCCAATATCGCGAGAAAGGTTGAAAGGGTTATTTAAGAAATTACCTGAAAGTTCTAAGGAGTTTAGAAAGTACATTCATTCCATCATGGGTTTAAGCGTTAATCTTGATAAGTTAGCTAAAAAGCTTGGGAGAAATTTCTCCAACTGTATAGTTATACCCTACGGAAATATAACTCGTTTAGGAATTAAAAAGAGAAGGGTACACATGATCATTGTAAAAGCTAATATCATTGAAGTAACGGTAGATACGGAGAAGAAAAGTTATCGCTTTACCGTCCTTCCCGGAAGCTACAAGGATGTTACAGAGGATGTGGCATACGCTGAGGTATTAAACATGTTAAGAAAGTCTGGTCTTCCGATCGATGTAAATTTTTAATCTCGTGAAAATTCTCAGGTGAACCAAACTGGGTGATCATCATGGACAGAACTTCTTTCGAGATTATACCAACTTCACCTTATGATTTTGATCTGCAGTGGAAATTTTATTCATCAT
This sequence comes from Thermoplasmata archaeon, assembly GCA_021161685.1. Classification (GTDB taxonomy): domain Archaea; phylum Thermoplasmatota; class E2; order DHVEG-1; family B18-G2; genus JAGHAD01. The sequence goes on from JAGHAD010000101.1 coordinate 2,602, forward strand.
CGAGAGAACCACAGCCAGAAATTTATAAAGATGGCATATGGAAACGTGCTTTTAAGATTGGAAATGGATTGGTTCCAGTGAAAGTTACTTCTATTGGTACTGTAGAAAAACCAAGGCTTAGAGTAGATGCATTTTCCAAACTCGATGCGAAAGAGAGGGAATACCTGGCGAATAAAATGGCAGATATTTTTAGATTGAGAGAGGATCTCGGAGCATTGTACGATTTTATGGAGCAAGATGAGATACTTTATAAGATAAAGAAAGAGCTTTACGGTTTGAGACCACCTGGGATTGGAGCCAGCATATTTGAGGGAGCTATCAGGGTAATAATCCAGCAGCAGATTTCTTTACAAGTTGCCTATGTGATGACGGGAGAACTGGTCAGAAGGTTTGGAGAGAGGATAGAAATCGATGATGAATCATATTACGATTTTCCTTCGCCAAAAGTTTTGGCGAGTGCAGATGAGAACGAATTGAGAAAGTGCAAGTTATCCTATCAGAAGGCAAAGTACATTAAAGAACTCGCGATGAAAGTTGTGGATGGGTACGATTTGGAGAAAATCAGAAAGATGAACAATGAGGAAGCTATTGAGGAATTAATGAAGTTTAATGGAATCGGAAGGTGGACCGCAGAGCTGATACTGATAACTACATTGGGGAGAATGGATCTCTGCGTTCCAGATGATCTCGGAGCGAGAAAAGCGGTTTCATATTTCTATTTTGATGGAAAACTTCAATCCGGCAATGCGATTAGAAAATTCACGGAAAGGTGGGGTGAGTTCAAGGGTTGGATAATTTATTATCTAATATGCGCATACAATATGGAAATTGGAAAGAACGTATAGATATGGAAAACCTTTACGAAAAGGGGCTGGAAAATTATCCAAAGACGACGGTTGTTTTGACAAATGTTCTGTTACTGCTCTGATTTGGATTTGCGCTTATGGTATGTCTACATGAGGATGCCAACAATTATAAGATACGTGGGGAGAGTTTTATTGCCAGTAATAAGTATTAACCCATCAAAGGGTACCGCGAAGTTAATTGTGGATGAATAAGATAGATATACCGTGCATCCCTTGCGATTGTGGATTGGGATGCACGGTATAGCATGTCCTTACTGCAGGAGCAAGGACGTGTTAAAGAATGGATTTTACAGGTATAAATCTAACGCTGAGCAGAGGTAC
>JAGHAD010000094.1 GCA_021161685.1 Thermoplasmata archaeon
CGTTAATCATCTTACGAACCCTGTGTCATCAAATCTTTTCGCTTGCGGTTGAAAAGAAAAACTGTCAATCTTTGCGCCCACTTCGCGGCATACCTTCTCCTTCAATTTTAAGAACAGCTCCGATTCTTTGCTGCCTTCAAACCATATGTTGGCGATCCTGGGCTTTCTAAAACCCTTGCTCTCAAATTTTTCTATCTCTATCTTGATCTTTTCCTTCATTTCTCTGGCTATCTTCCTACCATCAACAACCTTAACCATCCTTCTTCACCTTTTTCCCTATCGCATAAAACTGGGGGAAGAAATTTAGCTGAATACCATCATCAAGAGATTTTAGATACTCATATTCCCACTGGTCTATCTCTTCATGGCTTAATCCAGCTTCCCTCAAAACTTTGATATAATAATCCCTTGCATGCAGATAATAAGCTTTGTCTTCCTCGCATGTCCATATCCTTGTATTCCCTATTCCAACTTCGGTTTCTAGTCCAGCTCTCACAAATAGAGCCCTTAATTTCCTACCGATATGAGGATCCCCTCCTCTTCTCCTTATAGCCTCTCCAGCAAATATCCTATCCACCTTTGGATTCTCGGGCCAATGCACCTTTCCGCCAAAATCTGGCTCTAAAGAAGCTAGAACTATTCCCCCTTCCCTCGTGACTCTCTTCATTTCATTAACTACTCTTTGGGGATCAACAGACCACATCAGCAAAAGGTTGCAGGTCGTGATATCGAATGTATTGTCCTTAAAGGGAATATTATGGGCATCTCCAACGGCAAGATGGACATTATCAAATTCCTTTAATACCTTTTTTGCTACCTTTATCATCTCCTTTGATTCATCCATCGCAAATACCTCCCCCTTTGTCAGGTTTGCAATATCTCTCGTAACCATCCCGGAGCCGCAGCCGACATCGAGGATAAGATCTGCATCCTTTACACCAACCTTAAGGTAGAGCGGTATCCTTTCCTCGGCAGTCTCCTTTGCTTGCAGTTCAAGCTTCTTTATAAAGAGATCGAGTTCTTCTTCTGACCTTCCCCTAGGCAACCCAAGATATCTGCGACTCATTAGATTGAACAAAAAAAAATGTAACCTTTAAAGTCTTTGTGCCGAGGATTATTCAGTCAAGAGTTACCTTTGTCACATATGGCTTTTATCAGCATGCCGATATCCAGCGATGCGGTAGCAGAGGTGATAGAGATGGTGTCATATGGTTACTCAACCAGATGGACGAACTTCGTTCGGTGCAATCTGGTTCATATACCGCACAGTCGACAGAGCATGGATTTTAAAAGAGTGAAAATAAAACCTTTCTTCACCAATCTCCTCTCGATAATGACGTGTTTTATCCCATCTTTGCTTCTATTGTAATTCAGACCCCTCACAACAACCACTGGTACACCCTCTGAGACTTGACCTATAAGAAGTGCTGCAGCTGATGCTACCTCATCTGCCACCAGATCAACACCTCCAAATTTTCTCTTTCCATATCTATCTACAGATGCAAAACCTCTCTTTACCGGATCTATGCCGCTACAACCTATGGCGATATCAACAGATCCATATCTGAACAGGTTGATTTCGGTATCAGAGATAATAACGGCAACATCGACTCCCCTTTTCTCCTTTATCGTCCTCCTTATTTCTGCTGCCTCCATATCTGAGTCATACGGTGGATATGTGAGGATATCATTGGCGCGTTTGACATATCTATACCGGCATCTGCCGCCACCCGCCCGTCTGGAGTTTCTGTAAGCAAAATACTTCCCTCCATATTCAAAAGCTTGAGTGCCTCTTTCGGGTTGTCCGTGAAATCTCTGGGAAAGTTACTATCTTTGAGTATATTTTTTATGGGGATTACAGCGAGAACCCTCTTTGAGTTCCTCATTATGGCTTCAGCAAGTTGGGGTGGTTTTCCCGATATCAGAGAAAGTATCTTTGCTTTAGTTGAGGGAGCGGGTTTTGAGATGGTGTATCCTTTTGCCTTTGATATTACCTTTGATGCTATCACGATTATATCTCCATCTTTCAAACCACCTATATCCCTATCGACAGTTTCGCATATAATGCTTGGTAGGTCGGCACCTTTTTCAATTTCCTCTAACTTTATTCCGTACAATCTTAGCTCCACATGCTTAAAAATAGCAGCATTTTAAATCGTTTTTTCATCGCTTTATTCTGGGCTATAGGGATGGTGGGTACTGGCATGGTCTAATTGGTTTCGAGAAAGAATAAGATTATGCCTGTAAGGTTCTGAGGTGTGAGCTCAACACAGAAAAGTGGAATGAAATCAGAAAATACAGATCCAGCTTGCAAGAATCTCTTAAGAGGAAGGCAGAGTATGTTTGCAGATGGTTGAACCTGTACGCATTTTGTCACAACTGGATCAGGAGTCATCTGACTTTGCATAGAGAAGTTTACCATAGCATTGCGGGAGGTGTTCTGCAATGCTTAAGCTGACAGCCTCAAACTGTGCTGCGAAAATTTGAATAAAGCTACTGTTATGACCAAATTGGATGAGAAGGGAGCTTAGAGCGGTAAAATGGTTTTTCAAGAGCTTCTTGGACTACGACAGACCTGTATATGGTTCCTTCAAGGTAACCCACAGGTGCAACATGCGATGCCCTTTTTGCAATGTATGGAAAGAGAAAAAGAGGGATCTACCGACAAAGGATGTGTACAAAGTCATAGACAGGCTTGCAAGATCCACGGTGACCGTGCTGAGCCTGGAAGGAGGAGAACCAACCCTAAGGAAGGATATCCTTGATATAATAAAGTATGCACACGATCGATCCTTCTACCTGTTTATGACTACCAATGGAGCTCTGCTGCACAAACTGCCTCTGGAGAAGTTCTCAAAATACCTGGATTTCCTGCATATCTCCATAGATGAGGGACACAACAATCTCCACCTCTTTGATGAGCTAAAAAAATACACTCAAAAGATAAGGATAACTGTTCAAACCGTTGTGACGAAGAACGATGTGAATAAAATGAGATGGAAGGTTGAGAAGGCAAGCGAGGCGGGAGCAAGGATATTGCTGATGCCAGCAGTCAACCTGCCAGGAGCGGAAAGGATGGCTCCAGACAAGAGAAAGATGTATGAGGAGATCGTTAAACTTAAGAAAGAGTTTGGTAGCACAATAGTTACCAGCGATGCATTTATAAAGAGCCTAACAAACCATTATCGATGCAGATCATTTTCGGTAATGATAGAATCGGATGGCGATATCATCTATCCATGCAGTGTTATAGGCTGGAAGGTTGGAAACATTTTGGAGAAGGAGCTCGAAGATATCTTACTTTCTGAAGAGGCAAAGAAGGCTAGAAAGGTGATGCAGGCTTGTAAGAAAGAATGCATGCTCTACCTGCATGCCGAAACCTCGCAGTTCAGTAATGTAACTAATCTTGGAAAATTTGTCTTGGATACGATTCTCGGATACATGAAAGCTACTTGAAAATCCTGTGCTGAAAGATACCTCCAACGACAACGTTCAAATAGTAAGTTGCAGACCTCCACCCAAGGATGAAAACTCCAAGGATGGATCTGTTCGGAACCAGAAAGGAATAAAGTAGTGCAGCTCCTCCCTCCGCAATCCCGCTTCCTCCCGGGGAAATCGGGATAATTGACATCACAACGAGTAAAACCTGAACAGCAATCGATTGCAAAACCACCGGATCCTGACCCAATCCCTTGAGTATGCATGAGGGAATTAAAAACTCCAGGAGCCAGTAGATCGAAGTGATTGCAAGGATTATAGCTATTGCCGATTTTCTTCTCAAAGAAAAAATCTCCCTTGCACCTCTCTGAAAACTCTCAACAAATCCATCTATCTTTCCCAGTATCCTTTCCATCTTCTCTTCAAACCTGCCCATCTTTATCTTTCTGATGATGAACTTGATGAATCTCCTCATGAAGGTGGGATGCAAAACCGCATAGACAAAAAGAGCTATCCCAATCACAAACAAGATCATGCCAGCAAACAAAGCCAATCTCATCGTCCTGTTTTCTATATAGGTATCAAGAATGAAAAAGGCTATCGGTAATGAAAACGCGATAAATATCGCATCAAATATTCTTTCCCCCACAACCATGGCAGTACTCTCTCCCACTCCAAAACCCCTTTTTGACAGCAAATGTATCCTTATGGGTTCTCCTCCTATGCTTGAAGGAGTAACGGCAGCAAGAAAAAGGTTCGATAGGGCTATACTTATGCTTTCCCTCAAGCCCAGTTTCATTTCCTCATTCATGTACCTGCACATTACTTTTATTCTAAGCCCCCATACCACCCATGATAGCACATGAAGGAGTATCGCCATCAAAAGCCACTTCGGGTCAATTTCCCTTATCCTTTCTATGGTTGATACATCAAAAGTTAGGGCAAATACCAATGCTATCGAAGCAAAACTTATGATGAGCCCAATGATCAAGTACTTATTCATCGATCCCAAATCAAAAAAGGATATAATTGCCTTTGGGTTTTTCCCCCTCGATGAAAGTTAAGGTTTATATGGAATGGAAGAATTTGATCAAAACGGGAGGTGTAGTTACCGCATACCACAACAGGATAAAAGCATGTAGA
>JAGHAD010000121.1 GCA_021161685.1 Thermoplasmata archaeon
CAATTCAAGAGGAGGTTCGGTATTTCTCAAGTCTTCATCAACTACGAGCAAGATCTCCAGCTTATCTATCCTCCTCTGGACAACTTGGAATCTCTTTATCTTGAATGTTTTTAGCTCGTGAAGCACATCTGCAACTAGAGTGAATGCTCCAGAAGGATAGACCCTTCCTCCAGGTAGAACAATGTCCATAGACACTCTACCCTCTATCCTGTCTATAATTTTGGTCTGTATACCGCAATTGCACCTATCATCTGAGAGTACTATCCAGTCATCCAATCCAACATACCTAACTATTGGAGTGCCTCCTCCGTAAAGCTTGGTAATGCAAGCCTTACCTCTCTCTCCAGGTGCAACCTGATTATAATTGTCATTGAGGGCTTCAACTACTACAAAATCGGAATGAACGTGATAATTTCCTTCCTTGCACTGAAAAGCAATACCACAGCCAGTTTCAACGCATGAATAAATGTCTACAATTCTGCAGCCAAATGTATCCTCTACATAACTCCTCGTGTACTTATCCAGCATGGCGCCACTCGTGGCAAGCAGCTTTGGCTTTACATTCTTACCATAACCCTTTCTCATCCAGTGAGCAAGGCTTAACAATATTCCGCCATAAGTAAGAATACAGTCTGGTTTGAAATCGTCCAATTCTCTCAAAAGCTCAAGTGGATGTGACTCGATTCTTAACAATTTAACCTTCTTCGCTAGCGGTAGAAATTTTATGGCTGAATAGACTCCAAAGGCATACTCTTGGTCTGCCCTGTATGGATTGAAATTTCCTATGTTTGCTATCTTGAGGTCTCTCCAATTGAAACCATTTGCCCTCAGCATTGCAAAGAAAGTGCCATAACTTTTCATTATCCCATACCAATCAACATACAAGCATAGAGGTTTCCCGGTTGATCCTCCCGTAGTTACTACCTTTCCCTTTCTCTTATCAAAATCGTATGGTACTATGTCATCCGGATAACCTCTCCTCAGCTCGTCTCTCGTCATTATTGGGATTTTCTCAATATCCTTGACAGACGTTATATCATCTGCTTTAAATCCGTTCTCTTCAAACTTCCTCCTGTAAACCGGTACCTTGGAGGCGTATTTGACAACCTCTCTGAGCTTTCTGCTCTGATAAGCTTCTAACTTACGGTGATCCCATTTTATTATCCTGTATTCATCCTGTGCCAACTCTTTCAAACACCTAGCAGTGAATATGGGATTGAGGAAAGGATTCATCCTTTGGCTTATCTCTCTCGGGATTAAATTCTTTATCCTTTGCATGGCACCAGAAGAAAGATCCAAATACGCAACATATAAAACCATGATTTACTTAGGTGCTCTATGCTCGACGATCCAGAAGTTATCAGAAGGATAGATAGTTCCGGTATGCTGGATACCGTTGAAAGGATGCCAGACCAGATGGAGGATGCCTTGGGATTGACGGAAGGGATAGAAGGAAAGGAAGGTATAAGCAACGTTATCATTAGCGGAATGGGGGGATCCGCAATTTCTGGAGATATGATTCAAGCTTGGTTAAAAGGATCTACACAAATCCCAATATATGTCAATAGGGATTATGACGTTCCCGCATGGATTGGTGAAAAAACACTAGCTATTTTCATAAGCTATTCCGGCAATACCGAGGAAACTCTAAGTGCATTCGAAAAGGCGATGTCCAAAAAATCCATTTGCGTTGGAATATCTTCTGGAGGTATTCTGGAAGAGAAGTGTAAAGAGAGAGGTTGCATCCATATTAAGGTACCAAGGGGTTATCAACCTAGAGCCGCCATTGCTTACTTACTCGTGCCGACCATAGCCATATTGAGGGCATTCAAAGTAATAACGGAAAGATCATTTAGCGAGCTTAAGGATGCAATAATGACTCTCAAAAGCATGAAAAGAGAGGTAGGAAAAATTAGGAAGGAAAGGGATAACAAAGCAAAACAAATAGCAAGAGAAATCCATGGAACCTTTCCACACATTTACGGATGGTCTTATCTGGCTCCAGTGGCAAGGAGATGGAGGACCCAGCTCAACGAAAATAGCAAAATCATAGCTAGAGAAGATATGATACCTGAATGCAATCATAACGATATAGTTGGATGGTCTGCAAATAAGGAAGTATCAAAGATATCGAGCTGTATCATACTTAGAGACAAAAACGAGCCAGAAAAGATCAAAAGAAGGATAGAATTCATGAAAGAAATCTTTAAGGAGGGGGATGCTAAAGTTATAGAGGTGGAAGCGATTGGAAGAAGGAAATTGTCTAGGATGCTTTCACTACTCTACATGGGAGATCTTGTCAGTTGTTATCTTGCCATCATTAGAGGTATCGATCCCACCCCAGTTACCGTTATTTCTCGCTTAAAGGAAGAACTGTCCAAGGTTAAATAACTTTTAGCTCCTTGCCAACTTTTTCGTATACGCTGAGCGCGAAGTCGAGATCCTCTCTTGTCATTCCGGCATTCATTTGGTTCCTTATTCTAGCCTTGTCCCTTGCCACCATTGGATAAACTATAGCTAGAGCAAATATTCCTTCTTGGTACAGTCTTTCGGCAAGCTCCTTTGTCTTCTTGCTGTCTCCTATTATCACAGGTATGATCGGAGTTTCACTTAAACCCGTATCATAGCCCATACTTTCTATTTCTTTCTTGAAGTATCTTGTATTCTCCCAAAGCTTCCTAACCCTTTCCGGCTCCTTTTCCACTATCTCCAAAGCTGCGATGTTAGCTGCAGCAATATGAGGAGGAAAGGCTGCACTTAACAACCATGTCCTAGCCTTGTTGTAGGCAAATTTGATCAAATCCTCTGTACCAGCCAGCATTCCTCCAAAACTTCCAAATGCTTTCGAAAAGGTTCCTATCTGGAAATGTATTTCCTTCTCCAAACCAAAATGTCTCCCTATACCATGCCCGTCTCCAAGAACTCCCTCACCATGCGCATCATCTACATATATCATCGCCCTGTATTCTTCTGCAAGCTTGTGTATCTCTTTTAATTTGGCAATATCTCCGTCCATACTGAAAACTCCATCCGTAAGTATGATGACTCTCCTGTAATCCTTTTTGTTTGCTTCTTTCAATATCTTCTCTAGAGCTGCCATGTCAGAGTGCGGATAAATGGCTCTCTCCGCCTTTGATAGCCTTACTCCGTCTATGATGGATCCATGATTGAGCTCATCAGAAACCAAGAGATCTCCCTTTCCCGCTATCTGAGGGATCAAACCAGAATTTGCAGCAAAACCTGTCTGGAAAGCAATTGCAGATTCAGTTCCTTTAAATTCCGCTATTTTTTTGTATAACTCTACATGTATGTCCATGGTTCCAGCTATCGACCAATCTGAGCCTGCCCCAGCACCATATTTCTCTATAGCTTTGATTGCCGCTTCCTTTAGCCTGGGGTCATTTGCCAGATTCAGATAATTGTTGGATGCAAGCATCAAGCAAGGTTTCCCTTCGACGACGACGCGAGGCTCTGAAGGGCCATTCAAACTTTTTATAACCCATGTCAGTCCCTGCCTTTCCATCTCTTCGTATTCTCTCCTCAGGAATTCAGTCATTTCTCTCATTTTGCTCCCCCATGGAGTATGGGAATTGTGTATTAAAAGTTGTTGGTTTACTTCTTGGTAATCTCTCCAGCCGGCAGGGTAAAAATTATGCTCGTTCCTTTTCCAATGCCCTCGCTCTCAGCCCATATCCTGCCACCATGTCTCTCAACTATTTTTTTACATATCGATAATCCAAGTCCAGATGTGCTTAAATCGTGCCTCGATTCATCGGCTTTGTAAAATTCATCAAAAATTTTTTCTTTTTGCTCTTCCGTTAAACCGATTCCATTATCCCTAACTTCTATTACCACCTCATCTCCAACTCTTTTTGCACTGAATTCAATCCATCCACCTTTTGGAGTATACCTAACTGAGTTGGAGATCAAATTTGCAAAGATTTCTTTTAACCTTAACTTATCCGCCTTGACACAGATCGATGTATCTATCTTGTTGATGGGATGTATATCCTTTTCTTTCAATAGATACTCGTTTTCAATCAAGATTTCTTCAACGACGCTGTGCAGGTTCAAATCTTCAAGCTTTGGCTTATAATTAGGTGTGCTTAGCTGTGCTAAGCTGAGCGTATCTGTTACTAGATCTTTCATGTAGTTAACATTTCTTGAAATGATATCCAAAAGTCTTACTACCTCTTTGTCCTTGACTCTTTCTTTTATCAGTGGAAGCAAAGACATTATTGGAGTTAGAGGTGTTTTAAGATCGTGACCCAACTGTTTTATGAAATCATCTTTTTGCTTTATCAACTTCCACACTTCCTTTGTTCTTTCCTTAACCTTCTCTTCCAGATGTTTATTTAGTTCTTCCAGTTCATTCTGATATCTCTTGATATCTGTTATGTCCCTCGCTATCAATATTTTTCCAATGACCTCTCCTTTCTTGTCCTTTACAGGCTGGATTGCGATATCGTAAAACCTTCCATTTTTCTCACATGTTTTCTTTTCCTCGCTGTGTAAAATTCTCAGAATATCTGTATCTATAGGTAGATCCATCACAGATTTTCCCACCACCTCATCTTTCCTCTTTGATATGAATTTCTCCGCAGACTTGTTCAAATCTATCAATCTAAGTTCTTCATCAAATACCATGACTGCATCTGCCATGTTTTCAACAATCTTGTCTCTAGCTATTGGAATGATTTCTATCAACCTTAACTTGTAAATCCCAATGAACGCAAAAAAGGAGGATAATGAAAAAGAAACCGGTGTTAAATCGAATGGACACACTCTGGATAAATATATAAAGCTAAAAGCGATCGGAAGTAGAGCAGCCGTGATAATGAATAGAGATTTTTTCTTGTAAAGACTAGAATAACTTATAGCTTCTTTTAACAGCATGCTGCTTCCTGCAAAAACGAGGAAGTAAGAATAACTGACAAAAACCCAAAACCAAGGTCCGTATCTCGAAAGAGGCATGGTAACTCCGTAAATTCTTATGGTACTCGAGGAAGACCATACGAGGTGATGAAAGTCATCCGTTAACCTGAGAAGTAAAGTTATAACAGGTATTATGTATAAAAGATAGGGTTTTCTTTCAACAATTTTCAAGGGCTCTCTCGCGTATATCGATGCAAATATGAACCATGATGGCGGAAGCGAGGTCATACCGAGATAGGTGAGTTTTGAGAAGATCAATTTCAAATCGAGATCTGAAGCAACTATCTGCAAACCATGCATAATAGACCATATTGCAGTAGATACAAGCACGACCACGAAGTACTTGCTCATCCTATCTTTTCTCTGAGACCAGGTAAGAAATGCAACCAGTATCGAAAATGAGAAGGCTACCAAGGTAAGTAGGAATAGGAAGAAAGCCTCTAACGTTATACTTTGAGAGTGCATCCCTTTAACACTAAGCGGTAAACGTTTTTAAAGTTAGTGAAGAAAGATTTAAAGGTTGTTTTTCTTTTTGTGGGTAAAATGCAGATCAAAGTTGGAAAATTAATTTCGTTCCTCCTTCTGGTAGGAACCATAATCATGTACATAGGATGGTCAGTTTCATATAATGATTGGGGAGACATAGGAGTTTATTCCTTCTGCGCCTTCTTTGGAGCACTCGCAATCCTTCTTTTTCTAATGTCATCATCAAGAGAGTGAAAAAGTTTTATAAGGAGAGAACCTTTCTCTTCTGATGATCACGCTAGAAGATATTGAAAAATTTTCGGGAAAATGGATCCTCATTATTGGTGATGAGATAGTCAATTGTAGCTATAGCCTGGAAGAAATGCTGAAGGAAGCCGAGGAATATCCACCTGAGGAAGTAGCCATAGCAAAAATACCCCCCAAACCTTTCATACCGAGATAATGGTGCAGGCATAACTTTTTAAAACCGATCTCTATATCTCATTCTAGGAGCGGGGATGGCCCAGCCTGGTACGGCGCAGGGTTGCTAACCCTGTGGGCGTTATGCCCGCGCGAGTTCGAATCTCGCTCCCCGCGCTAAAACAAAAAGTTGATAAAGATGGAGGAGGAGAGCACCCTAACCTCGATTATACAATCTGAAATTAATTTGCTTAAAAGACACATAAAGGTGTTAAAAGCTGTTGTTGAGAAAGAGCCCGTTGGCATCATAAGGTTATCTGAAATTACTGGATATCCGCAGCATATGGTTAGGTACTCTCTTCATGTTTTAGAGCAAGAAGGTGTTATTGAGCCTTCACCTAGAGGTGCTGTTACCACAAGGAAATTGAAAAGCGTAATAGAAAGTCTCAAAAAGGTTTTAAGCGATATAGATATAGAGATTAATGACTTGATAAAAGAATTGAACGAATTGCCGCGGTAACTCAGTCTGGGAGAGTGCACGGCTGAAGACCGTGAGGTCGAGGGTTCAAATCCCTCCCGCGGCATCTTAGAAGGTTAAATTCCCTCACTGATTTTCGCAAGGATAGGTTTAGCAGGCTGAGCAAGAAAATAAAAGGGCATGTGCAAACTGAAATTAAGGTAGGAAGACGGAAATCAGATCCTAAACAGAGAGCTTCGCCCTTCAAACCCTTATTATTTTCCTCTTCCCAAGAGCTTGTATGTACTGTACCTCTTTTCCAGCTTCGATTTTCCCCTTAAACTCATCTGGTATAGGCATCTCGAATGTATCATATGTTTCTAGATCCATCAGCTGAGCCGTATCTCCCATTACAGAAATCACTTGAGCGGTCCTTTTGTCTATTATTGGTACCTGCACCTTGTGTTTCACCGGATGCACAACGCTCCTTTTCTGTCCATCGAATACCCCTATAGCTTCTATCCTTGCTTTGGCATCTCCATGCTTACCTGGCTTTGAAGTCGTTATGCTCACTATTCTGCAGGGCTCTCCATCTATTATTATGTACCTATTCACTTTTAATTCCCTAACCTCCGCCGTCTCTTTCATAGCTCATTCCTCTTTTACCTTATACACTATATCTTTTTCTCTCACTCTCTCTTTTACTTTTATGCCTATTTCATCTCCGGGTTTTGCCACCTCTATAGGTTTTTTGTTCATCTGCATGCTCTCGACCTTTTGCGTGAAATCTGTGGTTGCGCCAACGATGTGGATCGTATCCCCTATCTTGAGTTCTCCGTCCGTAACTTTAATGGCTGCCACGCTTATCTTGCTGAAGAAATGTTCTACAACTCCTATTTTTTCTTCAACCATGTTATCCTACCTATATTGAAGAACCACTATTTTTCTTTAACTATTTCATAGATCGCTCTTTTTCCATGCTTCTCACAGACGAAAGCTTCCCACTTATCATCCCATTCCATAGGATTCCCGCAGACCGGGCAAGCGATGCTCGATATTATTTTCCTGTGCTGTTTTTCCTTTACTTCAAGAACGGTTGCCCTGATTTTCTTCTCGGGATTGAATGTATCCATGATATAAACCACTCCATCTGGTGGAAGATAAGGCGTATTATCCACCTTTAACCTTTTCCTTTTGTATGCCTTCATCAGGAGCCTGTACTTTTCCATTAATGTCTGTCTTCTTCCCATCTCAATTATTTATAATAGGCAAGTGCAACATAAGGTTTTTGCATGGTTAACCTTTTATTTCAATGTGCTCGATTCCATCGATCCATCGGTGGCGGAAATCCTGAAGGAGCAAGGCATAGAGGATCTGTATCCTCCGCAGAAAGAAGCGATTCCAATCGCTTTGGAAGGGAGAGATCTAGTTCTTTCTATACCAACAGCTGGAGGAAAAAGTCTTGTTGCTTATGTTGCTATCATCAACAAATTACTGAGAGAAGGAGGAAAAGCTCTGTACGTTGTACCCCTAAGAGCCCTTGCCAGGGAGAAATACGAAGATTTGCTCCAATTCAAGAAATTGGGAATAAAGGTTGGTATGTCTACCGGCGATTTAACCGAGTCCAGTCCCTACCTGGCAAGATACGATGTCATAGTGTGTACATCAGAAAAAGCAGATTCCCTGCTAAGGCATAACGCAAAATGGCTGACAAAAGTTTCCATACTGGTAGTGGACGAGGTACATCTCTTGCATGATCCGGGAAGAGGGCCGACTTTGGAAGTTGTAATAGCGAGGTTTAGGAAATTGAATCCAAACATTCAAATCATAGCTCTATCTGCCACAATAAAAAATGCTGAGGATATTGCAAGTTGGTTAAATGCCAAACTCGTTTCTTCCAACTGGAGGCCCGTTGAGTTGAAAGAAGGTGTTTTTTATAAAGGAAAGGTAGAATTTGCAGACGGAACGATCAAAGAGATAAAGAAAGATTCTAAGGATGCAATACAGGCTTTGGTTTTGGATTGTTTGTCTGAAAATGGACAGGTTCTCGTGTTTGTTAATACAAGGAATTCGAGCGTTTCTCTCGCAAAGAAGCTATCATCAACAACCGTTACATTTCTTAGAGAGGAGGAATTGAAAGAGCTTGAAAAAGTCTCCAAAAAGATACTGTCTTCCTCCTCTGAAACCGTACCATTATCTTGCGAGCTGGCGGAATGCATAAGGAAAGGTTGCGCCTTTCACCATGCTGGATTATCTGGGGAAGAGAGGAAAGTGGTTGAGGATGCTTTTAAGAAAGGTTTGATAAAGTGCATAGTCGCCACCCCAACTTTAGCCGCTGGGGTCAATGTCCCTGCAAGGAGAGTGATCATTAGAGACCTGTGGAGATACGAGCCTGGAATCGGCATGTGCCCAATACCTGTTTTAGAGTATAAACAACAGGCTGGAAGAGCAGGAAGGCCAAAGTATGATAAGGTGGGGGAAGCTATAGTTTTGGCAAAGGATGCAGAAAGGAAAAGGAGGATAATGAGGGAATACATATTTGCTGAGCCAGAACCAATATACTCAAAGCTGGGAACTGAATCTGCACTTAGGTTTCATCTTTTGTCGATAATTGCTTCCGGATTTGCCCAGGATATAGAGAGTATCTTGGATTTCATGGGCTCAACATTCTATGCATATCAATCCGATGTTCAGTTTTTGGAAGATAACATAGTGGAGGTTTTAAATTTCTTGGAAAAAAACGACTTCATTGAGAGATACGATGATAGATTCAAACCAACCCTCTTTGGAACGAAAACATCTTCTCTTTACATAGATCCACTGACCGCCCTCCAGTTGAGGAGAGCTCTAGAAAATATAAAAGACAGAGAACCCAGCTCCTTATCTTATCTGCATGCAGTATGTTCTACCCCTGACATGAGATCCATATACCTGAAAGGAGGAGATGAATGGGTAGAAGAGAAACTTCGGCTTGTAGAGAATGATCTCTTGATTCCAATTCCAAGTGTAACCGATGTTGAGTACGAATGGTTCCTCAGCGATTTTAAAACAGCTCTATTACTAGAGGACTGGATAAATGAAGTTCCGTTGGCTGAGATAAGCAACAAGTATGGTGTTGGACCCGGAGATATACACGTGCTTATTGAAACAGCTGAATGGCTCGTCTATGCCATGAGAGAGTTGGCAAGGGTGTATCGATTCGCCTCAGTCCCGGAACTGACAGATCTCATCATGAGGGTTAAATATGGTTGTAAGAAAGAGCTGTTAAACCTTGTATCGTTAAAGGATGTGGGGAGGGTGAGGGCTAGATCTCTCTACAATGCAGGCTTTAAGACGATTTCTTCATTGAGAGGGGTGCCAATCGAAAGATTGGCCAAGATTCCAAACATTGGAAGAAAGGTTGCAATGTCCATAAAGAGGCAAATAGGGGACATCAAATGATAGAAGTAATTGGAGCAAAGGGAAAGATAGAAAGTGTTGATGCTGTATTGAAGGAGCTGGAAAAGTTGTCGAAGGAAAACGGAGTTATCCTCCAAGCTCTAAATGCGGATTTGATCTGTGGTAAGGAACACGTCATATCTGCTGCTTTGCATGCGGTCAGGGCCTTCAGAGAAAAGAGGAATAAAGCAAATACCTTGTCCATAGAGATCTTGCTTTATGCTTCGGGCGAGAGGCAAATAGGGGAAGCTATTGAAAAAATGGGAATAAAAGAAGGTGAAACAAGAATAGCCATCGCTGCGGTTCATTCGATACCCGAAGCTACTGGAAAGATTGATCACAAAAAGCTGGAGAAATTCATAAAAAAACTTGGTTTGAAAAGAGATGATGCGGTATTGGAGTGGGACGAAGAAAAATTAAAAAAGTTTGGAATAACTGAAGAAGAGATGAGAACCGTGAGCGAGGATAAAAGAAAAGATCTTGTGCTTGAGAGAGTAGCTATGGTTGATGTAATGAAATGATGCCCGCATGGGGTAGCTGGATATCCTGGAGGCCTGCGGAGCCTCTAACCCGGGTTCGAATCCCGGTGCGGGCATTTCACAAAAAATTTAAGCAACCTTCTGGTTACACTCTGGATGATGAAAAGAGACGTTATTTCTATACTCGACCTGAAAGATGATATTGAAGAGATCATCAATTTAGGATTGGAAATTAAGAAGAAGGTTAAAAGTGGGGGATCGGTCAATGGAATTGGAGAAAGATTCCTTGGAATGATCTTTGAAAAGAGTTCGACTGGAACGAGAATTTCTTTCG